>JANQNI010000106.1 GCA_028289805.1 Thermoplasmatota archaeon
ACTGGAGCCCAACCGCGAGGAGGTCGAGCAGGGCGCCCTCTACTTCCGCCCGCTGCCCCTGGCGGGCGTGGTCGCGGCCGCCGCGGCGGGCATCGCCCTCGCCGTCGTCCAACTGCCGGGGGGCCGCCGGTGAACGCACTCCAACTCCTGCCCACCGTCGGCCTGCTGGGAGGCGTCCTCGCCACCGGTGCCCAGGCCCTGTGGCTGCGCTGGGGCGACCCGCGCGCCCGCACGGCGCACAAGATCGGCGTCGCCCTCGCCCTGGCCGCCATGGCCACCACGTTCCTCACCCTCCTGATCCTGTTCGTGACCGGGCAGGTCCAGTACGAGTACGTCTTCCTCTACACGCGCACGGACCTGAGCCTGCGCTACAAGCTCGCCGGCACGTGGGCGGGGCGGGAGGGCAGCCTCGTCCTGTGGGCCCTCTGCATCACCGCCGTGTGGGCGTGGCTGGCGCGCGACGCGCGGGAGCCGGCGCGGGCGCGCGACTGGACGCGCCTCTGGTTCGCCGGCATCGCCACCGCGTTCCTGGCCGCCGTCTGGGCCCAGGACACGTTCACGGCGACGCCGGAGTTCTTCCTCCAGGGCCGACCGGACGGCAACGGCCTGAACCCGACGCTCGTCTCGCCCTTCATGCTCATCCACCCGCCGCTGATGTTCGTCGCCTACGCCCTGACGACGCTGCCGGCGGCGGCGGTGC
Source organism: Thermoplasmatota archaeon (assembly GCA_028289805.1). Taxonomy (GTDB): domain Archaea; phylum Thermoplasmatota; class E2; order JACPAO01; family JAHFTW01; genus JANQNI01. Next base: position 701 of record JANQNI010000106.1, read on the forward strand.
TGGGCCACCTCGCCTCGGGCCACGACCGCTGGAGCACCGTCTCGCTGGGCCCCAGCCGCCTGAACTGGCTCCTCTACACGACCGCCATGGGCCTCGGCGGCATCTGGGCCTACTACACCCTCGGCTTCGGCGGCTACTGGGCCTGGGACCCCGTCGAGGTGGCCAACCTGCTGCCGTGGCTGGCCCTGACGCTGTACCTGCACGCCCAGTTGCACCACCTGCGCCACGGCCGCTACCGCGTCATCGGGCCCTTCCTGGGCCTGCTGCCGTTCCTGCTGACGCTGTTTTCCACCATCAGCACCCGCAGCGGCCTCTGGGTGTCGGTCCACGCATTCACCGACCCCACCCAGACCTTCAACCCGGACGCGCCGGGGCGGTTCCTGGACATCCTGCTGGTGGAGGAGAGCCTGCGCTTCTACGTCGCGTTGTGGCTGGGCATCCTCCTGGTGGCGCTGGCCCTGTGGTCACGACGGTTGGCGATGGACCACGGGACGCTCGCGCGCACCAGCCGCGTCGTGGCCGGCGTGCTGGGCACCCTCGGCGTCCTCTCCCTCCTGGCGCCCGCCGCCACCCTCGCCATGCTGCTGGAGGCGTCGTACCAACTCACCGGCGGCCGCACCGGCTTCGGGCTGCTGGGCCTCGGCGCCGCCGCCGTCCTGGGCGCCGCCGCCCCCGCCCTCGCCACCGACGAGGAGCCCGAGCCGGGCCGCCGCCGTGGCCTCCGGCGCATCGACCTGAAGGGCCTCGCCTACGCCTCCATCCTCGTCCTCGGCCTCGGCCTGCTGGTCATCTTCCTCTTCCACATGGCCGCCGCCAACGGCTGGAGCGAGGCGTTCTACACCGCCCGCTTCCCCTGGCTCGCCACCCCCGTCACCCTCGGCCTGCTGGTCTTCGTCGCCTACCCCGTCCACGGCCGCAAGCGCGCCCTCGCCATCGCCGCCACGGTCCTGGCGGGCGCGGGGGCTGCGGCCCTCCTGTTCCCCGCGCACCGGGAGGGCGCCTACACCCTCGCCCTCACCGTCCCCACCCTGGCCCTCGCCCTCGACCGCGTGCGCCGGCTCGCCCTGGCGCCCCGCACGCCGCGCGCCCTCGCCGTCGGCCGCAGCCTGCTGTGGCTCGCCGCCCTGCTGGCCATCGTGTTCTGGGTCAACCCCCCCAGCCGCGTCGGCCTCGGACCCCTCGTCTGGCACCCCGTCTGGCCCGTCCAGTTGGTGCTGGGGGGCGCCGCGTTCTACGGCCTGCACCGCGCGCAGAAGCACCTGGCCGCCGCCGACGCCCACCCCGGCCGCACGCACCTCCTCGTGGGCGCCCTGGCCGGCTTCGGCGTGGGCGCCGTGCTGGCCGCCGTCGCATGGGTCCTGGAGCGGCGCCACCAGGACCGCCGCCCCGCGCCCAAGCAGACCGGGACGCGGCTGCGCCAGGTCGCCCTCATGGGCTCCCACACCGCCGTCGTCCTGGTGCTGGTGGGGTACGCCACGAGCACCTACTTCGGCGCCGAGGAGGACGTGGAACTGCGCGTGGGAGAGAGCGTCGTCGTCGGCGGGCAGGAACTGGCCCTGACGGGCGTGCGCCTGGACGAGGTCGGCCCCTTCGTCGCCTCCCTGCACCCCCAGGTGGACGCCGTCGGCGTCGGCCAGGGGGAGGGCACGCTCTACTGGGAGTCCCAGACCGGCAGCCACTACCCCCTGCCCGCCACCGTGCGCGCCTGGGACCGCGACGTCTACTTCGCCGTCGACGGCGTCTGCCTCGAGGAGAACTGCACCACGGCCGACGCCTTCGTGCGCGCCTACGAACCCTCCAACCGCGTGCGCGCCGGCGCCGAGGGGACCGACACCGCCACCGTGCAGCTCCAGGTCTTCACCCTCCCCGGCCTCTCCATGGTCTGGGCCGCCCTCTGGCTCTTCGTCTACTGGATGGGCCTCCTGATGGCCACGCCGGAGCCCCCAACCCAAGCCTTATCGAAGGAGAAGGCAACCCGGAGCGCATGAAGCCGACCGCCACCCCCCGCGTCCTGCTTCCGCTGGCCGCGCTGCTGGTCCTCGCCAACCCGGTCGCCGCCTACGAGGAGTCCGACGCCCCCCTGCTGGACCCCCAGGTCGTCCGCGTCTGGCACAGCCCCGACCAGCCCGAGCCCGGCGCCCAGTGGACCGGCGGCATCGAGTTCGTCCCCGGCCACAACGTCACCGAGGTCCGCTTCCAGGTCTGCAACGTCGGCGAGTTCTGCGTCGCGCCCCCCACCCTCGCCCAGCGCCTCGGCGACAACGAGTGGACCTACGACACCAACGACTACCGCGACCCCCTCGGCAACCCCGTCCCGTGGGGCGACGAGGACGCCACCGACGGCGCCGACTGGCGCGTGGGCACCCAGTTCTTCCTCACCCACGCCGACGGCAACCACACCGAACTGCCCCACGGCCTCGACCTCACCTCCGAGGAGTGCGAGGGCCGCTACCGGGAGTGCAGCGAGACCCACTACTTCGCCTGGGACCTCCCCGCCGGCCCCGTGGCCAGCGCGGGCGAAACCGACCGGGGCGCCCCCGGCCCGGCGCCGCTGCTGGTCCTCGGCCTCCTGTTGCTGGCCGCGTACCCGCTTCGCAACCGCCAAGGCCGCTCCTGACCAACGAGGAACCCAGGCATGGACCGACGCGAGGACACCGACCCCCGGGGCCCCGGCCACCGCAACAACACGCTCGCCCTGTGGCTGAGCCTCGCCTTCGTCGTCGCCGTCCCGCTCTCCATCTCCGTCTACGACGCCCTGCACGAACCCGCCGGCACCGCGCCGGACTTCACCCTCACCAGCACCGGCTTCGAGGACGGCGTCCACGGCGAGCCCGTCAACTTCAGCCTCAGCGACTACCGCGGCAAGACCGTCCTGCTGGACTTCATGGCCGTCACCTGCACCAGTTGCCGCGTCCTGACCGACGAGGTCCTGAAGCCCATCTACGCCGAGTACGGCAACCGCACCGACTTCGTCCTGCTCTCCGTCGACACCTGGGCCGACCCCGGCACCGGCAGCGCCACCTTCGGCGGCGAGACGCGCGAGGACCTGATCCGACTCCAGGAAGAGGAGGCGTCGCACTGGCGCCACGCCCTCGACACGGACAAGGTCTACCTCAAGTACAGCGCCGTCGCCCTGCCCAAGATCGCCCTCATCGCCCCCGACGGCACCATCGTCCTGGAGAAGTCCGGCATCCCCCCCGTCGAGGACGTGCGGGCCGCCGTCGACGCCAGCCTCTCCGGCGCCGCCACCGGGGGCGTCGGCGACGAGCAGGTGCTGCGCGTCGGCCTCCTGGGCCTCGCCGTCGTGGCCGGCGTCGCCTCCTTCTTCTCGCCGTGCAGCGTCGGCCTCATCCCCGCGTACATGGGCTTCCTCCTGCAAGGCCAGCAAGGCCAGCAGGGCCCCACCGCCGGCCGCACCCTCAAGGCGGGCCTCGTCACCGCCGCCGGCATCGTCACCGTCTACGGCGCACTCGCTCTCCTGTTCTGGGGCCTCGACCTCGCCGGCTACGGCCCCGCCATGCGGGAACTGCTGCCCAAGATCGCCCCCGTCGTCGCCGTCCTGCTCATCGTGCTGGGCGTGCTGATGTTCTTCAAGCTCAGCTGGGACTGGCTCGCCAAGCGCCTTGGCATGGGCAAACTCGACGGCCGCCGCGGCTTCTACGCCTTCGGCATCGGCTACGGCCTCGCCGCCTTCGGCTGCACCGGCCCCATCTTCCTCCCCGTCCTGCTGGCCGGCTTCCTCCAGGGCGCCGGGACCGGCCTCCTGGTGTTCCTGCTCTACGCCACCGCCATCGCCGCCTTCGTCGTCTTCGCCGCCGCGCTCGTGGCCAGCGGGCAACAGGGACGGCTGCGGGCCCTGCTGCAAAACAGCCCCTGGGTGACCAAGGCGAGCGCCCTGCTGCTGGTGGGCGCGGGCGTGTACCTGCTGTGGTTCGACGCGTCGGCCGGCATCCTCTAAGCGGGGCCGTCGCCGTGCAGGGTCCGTGAAGCTCATCACCTGGAACGTCAACAGCCTCCGCGCCCGCCTGGAGCGCACCCTCGGCGTCCTCGACCGGCACGCGCCCGACGTCCTGGCGCTCCAGGAGACGAAGTGCACGGACGACCAGTTCCCGTTCCAGGAGCTGGAGGCGGCGGGCTACCACGCCGTCCACCACGGCCAGCCCAAGTACAACGGCGTCGCCCTGCTGTCGCGCGAACCCGTCGACGACGTGCGGCGGGGCTTCCCCGGCGACCCCGCCCCCGACATGGCCCGCGTCGTCGGCGGCCGCGTGGGCGACCTGCACCTGCTCAACTGCTACGTCGTCAACGGCCAGGCGCCGGGCTCGGACAAGTTCGCGCTGAAGATGCGCTGGCTGGACGCCCTGCGCGACCACCTCGCGAGCGCCTACGACCCCTCCGACCGGCTCGTCGTGGTGGGCGACTGGAACATCACCCCCGACGACCGCGACGTGCACGACCCCGAGAAGTGGCGCGAGCAGATCCACTGCACCGAGGAGGAGCGGGCGCAGCTCCGGGGCTTCCTGGACTGGGGCCTGACGGACCTGCACCGCCTCCACGACGACGGCCCCGGCCCGTGGACGTGGTGGGACTACCGCATGGGCGCCTTCGCGCGCGGCTGGGGTCTCCGCATCGACCTCGCCCTGGGCACCGCGCCCGTCGCCGCCGCCTGCACGACCGTCGAGGTCGACAAGGACGAGCGCCGCAAGACGACGCACGAGACCAACCCCAGCGACCACGCGCCCGTCGCCGTCACCCTGTCTTCTTAAGGCCCCCCGCACCGAAGGTCCCCCATGGGCCTGACGCCCGCCGCCCTGCAGGTGCTGGAGGCCCGCTACCTCCGCCGCGACGAGGCCGGCGCCGTCGTGGAGACGCCCGAGGCGCTGTGGCGTCGCGTGGCCGCGGCCGTCGCCGCCCAGGAGCCGGACCCCGCATCCGTCCCCGCACAAACGGAGCGCTTCGAGTCCCTGATGGCGTCCCTGGATTTCCTGCCCAACAGCCCCACCCTCATGAACGCCGGGCTCCCCGACGGCCAACTCAGCGCCTGCTTCGTCCTCGCCGTCCCCGACCACATGGAGGGCATCTTCGGCGCCCTGCGCGACGCCGCGCTGGTGCAGAAGACCGGCGGCGGCACCGGATTCAGCTTCAGCCGCCTGCGCCCCGAGGGCGACCCCGTCACGTCCACCGGCGGCCGTGCCAGCGGCCCCGTGCCGTTCCTGCGCATCTTCGACGCCGCCACCGGCAACATCCGCCAGGGTGGCCGCCGGCGCGGGGCGAACATGGGCGTCCTGCGCGTCGACCACCCGGACGTGCGGACGTTCGTGGACGCCAAGCGCGACGGCGGGATGGCGAACTTCAACCTCAGCGTCGCCGTCACCGACGACTTCATGCGCGCCGTCGAGGCGGGGGAGCAGCACGCCCTCGTCAACCCCCGCACGGGCGCGGTGGCCGAGCGCGTGGACGCCCGCGACCTCTTCCTTGCCGTCTGCGACGCCGCCTGGACCACCGGCGACCCCGGCCTGCTGTTTCTGGACGCCATCCACCGCGCCGACCCCTGCCCCCACCTGGGCGCCATCGAGGCCACCAACCCCTGCGGCGAACTGCCCCTGCGCCCCGACGACGCCTGCACCCTCGGCAGCATCCACCTGGGCCGCCACCTGGAGCCCGACGGCCGCGCCCTGGACCGGGAGCGCCTGCGCGACACCGTCCACGAGGCCGTGCGGTTCCTCGACGACGTGCTGGACGCCAACCACGCCCCCACCCCCGCCATCGCCCGCACCACCGCCGTCACCCGCAACGTCGGCCTCGGCGTCATGGGCTTCGCCGAACTGCTGCTGCGCCTCGGCGTCCCCTACGACCACGACGACGCCGTGCGCGTCGCCGACGACGTGATGGGGTTCATCCAGGAGGAGGCACGGATCGCCAGCGAGGACCTGGCGCGGGAGCGGGGGGCGTTTCCCGCCTTCGAGGCGAGCCTGCTGGCCGACGAGACCCCCGTGCGCAACGCCACCCGCACCGCCGTCGCGCCCACCGGAACCATCGGCATCATCGCCGGCACCACGCCCGGCATCGAACCCCTCTTCGCCCTCGCCTACCGCCGCGTCGGCGTCCTCGACGGAGCGACGATCCCCGAGGCCAACCCCCTCTTCGAGGCTGCCCTGCGCGAACGCGGCGTCGCGCCGGAGCCAGTGCTGGAGCAGGTCGCCGCCACCGGCTCCCTGGAGGGCGTCGACGGCGTCCCCGAGGACCTGCGCCGGGTGTTCGTCACGGCGCTGGAGGTGCCCCCCGACCGCCACCTGGACGTCCAGGCCGCCTTCCAGCGCCACACGGACAGCGCCGTCAGCAAGACCGTCAACCTGCCCGAGGACGCCACCGTGGACGACGTGGCGCACGTCTACGCGCGGGCGTGGCGGCTGGGACTCAAGGGCGTCACCGTGTACCGGTACGGCAGCAAGGGGGAGCAGGTGCTGCGGCTGGGCACCGGGGAGACCGGCGTGCAGCGGGAGCACGCGCCGCGGTGCGACCCCAGCGAGTGCGCGCTCTGAGGCCGCCCGCCCGCCGTCAGTCCAGGGGCCGCACCCTCGGCGCATGCACGAAGGCGTCGACCACCGCCGTCGCCAGCCGCGCTGCGCACGGCTCGCTCCCACGGCGGCCGCCGCCCATCTTCCGTCAGTCCAGGGGCCGCACCCGTGAAGCATGCACGAAGGCGTCGACCACCGCCGTCTCCGCCTCCCCCCACGCGATGGGGATCTGCTTCCAGGAGTCGGCGCGCAGGTCCCCCACCACGTACAGCCCCTCCACGACGGCGCCCGCCGCGTCCAGCACGCGGCAGTCGGCGTCCGTCTCGACGAAGCCGTCGTCGTCGACGGCGGCGCCGGCCTGGAGGGCCAGTTCGTTCTGGACCTTGTACCAGTCCATGGAGATCCACGCCTTGTCGAAGTGCTCCTCGCGGCCGTCCTCGAAGACGATGGAGAAGCGGCCGTCCTTGATGCCGGTGAACGCCTGGATGTGCCCGAAGACGATGGGGATGCCGTCGCGCTCGAGGCTCTCCTGGACCTCCTCCCAGGGTGCGCGGGGGTCGCGGGGGCCCTCGCCGCGCTCGTCGAGGTTGCAGTACGGCACCACCACCGTGTCGGCGCCGAAGTTGCGCTTGAGGCTCTTGGCGACGTACCGGCTTCCGGGGTCGCAGCCCAGCACGGCGACGCGCTTGCCCTCGACGGTGTGGCCGTCGCACAGGAGGCAGTAGTCGGCCAGGCCCTTGTTGGCGTAGGGCAGCACCGCCTCGATGTCGCGGCGCCGGAACGCGCGCAGGCGCGGCTGGGCGTCGGTGGCACCGGTGGCCAGCACGACGACGCGGGCGGTGGCCGTGACGGGGCCGCCCTCGCCCTCGGCCGTCAGTTCCCAGCCACCGCCGTCCCCATCGACGCGCCGCAGGGCGGTGACGTTCGTG
>JANQNI010000120.1 GCA_028289805.1 Thermoplasmatota archaeon
TTGCTGGCCCGCACCAGGTCGTCGATGGCGCGCACCTCCTGGGCCAGGACGCGGTCCTGCTCGCCGTGGCTGGCGTGGACGGCGCGGCCGGCGCGCAGCACGGCGGCGCGGCGCAGCAGGGCGCGGTCGGTGCCGGGGGGCAGGGGGCGCGGCTCGAAGGCGAGGCGCGTCGCCGTCTCGGCGAGGTGTTCGAGGTGGTCTGCGACGGCTGCGGCGTCGTTGCCGGCGTCGCACCACAGGGGGCGGGCCACGGCGGCGCGAGCGAGCGGGGGGTGATAAGGGGCGTGACGGGGAGCGGCGGGGCCTGCGCCAGCACTCCTAAGACGCGCCCGGTCGTCGCGCGGCCGTGGCCCTGTCCGAGCTTGGCATCGACCCCCGCGTGGCGTCCCACCTGGAGGGGCAGGGCATCACGGGCCTGTACCCGCCGCAGGAGGAGGCGTGGAAGGCCATCGACCCCGGCCGCAACGTCGTGGTCGCCATCCCCACCGCCTCCGGCAAGTCGCTCATCGCGTACCTCGCCATCCTGCACCGGTGGCTGCGCACGGGCAAGAAGGCGCTCTACATCGTCCCCCTGCGCGCCCTGGCCTCGGAGAAGGTGGAGGAGCTGCGCGCGTTTTCGGACCTGGGCATCAAGGTCGGCGTTGCGACGGGCGACCTGGACGACCAGGACCCCCGGCTGGGCAGCAACGACGTCATCGTCTGCACCAGCGAGAAGGCGGACAGCCTGCTGCGCCACCGGACGCGGTGGGTGGAGGACGTGGGCTGCGTCGTCGCCGACGAGTTCCACCTCGTCCACGACCCCGGCCGGGGCCCGACGCTGGAGGTCATCCTGAGCCGGTTCCGCGCCCTGATCCCCGAGGCGCAGATCGTCGGCCTGTCCGCCACCGTCGCCAACGCCCCCGACCTGGCCCGGTGGCTGGATGCCGATTTGATCACGAGCGAGTGGCGCCCCGTGGACCTGCGCGTGGGCACCTACTGCCCCGACGCGCTGCAGTTCCTGGGCCAGCCGGCCACCAAGCTCGAGTCCGGTCGCGACCCGGTGGCGGCGCTGGTGGAGCAGACCCTCCTCGACGGCGGCCAGTGCCTCGTCTTCGTCAGCACCCGACGCTCGGCGGAGGCGCAGGCCGTGAAGCTGGGCGGCGTCGTGCGCGACGTGCTGGACGCCGACGCCCTCGCGGCCCTGGAGTCGGCCGTGGAGGAGCTGGGCGACGACGAGGACGCCGCCGGGGGCCCGACGCAGAAGAAACTCACCAAGCTCGTCAAGGCCGGCGTGGCGTACCACACGGCGGGCCTCGACGCCCGGCAGCGCCGCTTCGTGGAGGCCAACTTCCGCGCGGGCCGGCTGAAGGTCCTCTGCGCCACCCCCACCCTGGCCGCGGGCGTCAACACCCCCGCCCGGCGGGTCATCGTGCGCGACCTGACGCGCTTCGAGGCGGGGCAGGGCAACCGGCCGCTTCCCGTGATGGAGGTCAAGCAGATGATGGGCCGCGCCGGCCGCCCCCGTTACGACCCCTTCGGCGAGGCGGTCCTGCTGGCCAAGAACTGGGACATGGTGGAGGCCATCGAGGAGACGTACCTGCGTGGCGAACCCGAGCCGGTGAGCTCGAAGCTGGCCGCCGACGCCGCCCTGCGCATCCACACCCTCGCCAGCGTCGCCGGGGGCTACTGCGACTCCGAGGACGCCCTCGCGGGCTTCTTCGGCCACACGTTCTGGGGCCAGACGAGCCAAGACTGGATCGTGCGCGACCGCGTCGAGGACACCCTCTGGTTCCTGGAGGAAAACGGCTTCCTGGAGCGCGACGGCGGCCGGCTCAAGGCCACGCTCTTCGGGCAGCGCACGAGCGACCTCTACGTCGACCCCCTCTCGGCGCTGCGCATGAAGCAGGCGCTGGAATCCGACGCCCCGGACCCCACCGTCTTCGGCGCCCTGCACGTCCTGGCCGGCTGCCCGGACCTGTACCCCTTGTACCTGCGCCAGAGCGACGACTGGGTGCAACCGACCTACTACGAGCGCTTCCACGAGTTCCTGGTCCACGAGAAGGACGTGGAGGACGACTACAGCTACACCAAGACCGCCCAACTGCTGTGGGACTGGATCGAGGAACATCCCCCCCAGGACGTGGAGGCGAAGTACCAGGTCGGCCCCGGCGACGTGCGCATGCGCGTGGAGACGGCCAAGTGGATGCTGCACGCATTCCGGGAACTGGCGCGCGCCTTCCGCGACGACTGGCAGAAGCCCCTGAGCGACCTCGCCCTGCGGCTGGAGCACGGCATCAAGGCGGACGCCCTGCCGATGATTCGCCTCAAGGGCATCGGCCGCATCCGTGCCCGGAACCTGATCCGCGCCGGCTTCAAGCGCCCCGCCGACCTGAAGGGCGTGCCGCCGAGCCGCATCGCCCAGATCCCCGGCTTCGGCGACAAGCTGGCGCGCGAGCTGCTGAAGCAGGTGGGGGACACGCCCGCCGCCGCGCCCGAACCCCAAGCAGAACCCAAGGCAGAACCCGAGGCGCAGCAGGACGCCCAGGACCCGGACGCCCCCGGCCAGACCGGCCTCGCCGCGTGGGGCCTCAAGCCGTAGGGCCGGCCCTCGCCGCCCCTGCCCCCCTCGTCACCCCACGGGTTGCAATCGCCCGACGCGCCGCCGCTCGTACTCGGCGAACCACACGTCCCCCGTCTCCCCGTCCACGGCGATGCCCGACGAGTGCACGGAGTCGTCGGCGGGGAAGTGGCGAAGCGACGGCAGCATCACCACCTCCCAGTCCGGCGTCAGGTACCCCACGGAGAGGTCGTTGCCGTCCACGTCGGCCGCCGTGGGCGTGAACCACAGCCGGTCGCCGTCGAGGGCGAGGGAGTGCAGCCCGTACCCGTCGGCGTGGTCGAGGCCCGGCAGCACCACGACCTCCTCGATGCACGGGTTCCGGCCGCTGCGATCCAGTTCCCGGCAGCGCGCGTCGTCGCCGTCCGCCAGGGCCATGCGCCCCACGCTCAGGTCCACGAACTCCGTGAACACCACGTTGCCGCGCCCGTCCAGCAGCAACTCCCACGGCGCGCCACCGAAGAACCAGTCGTAGTTCGACCGGGACGCCGGCAGGGGGTACTCCACGAACGCGCCGGAGCCGGGGTCGAGGCGGCCCAGGGCGTTGCCCCACATCAGCGTCGTCCTGACGAGGCCCGCGTCGTCCACCACCACGTGCGACGGCCGGGACGTGGGCCGGGGCAAATCGTAGCGGCGGAAGCAGTCGTCGAACGGGCCCGCCGGCGGGCACACCCCCTCCTCCGAGCCGGTCGGGGCCACGGTGCCGTCGTGCCGCGGCGCCCCCTCCGGGTCGAACGACCACAACGCCGCCCCCGCCCGGAAGCCCGCCTGCGCCACCCACAACCGCCCCCGCGCCGCATCCCACGCCATGCCGATGGCCTCGTTGTAATCCCCCGGCAGGTCGTAGACCCGGAACGCCTCCCCCTCCGGCGCGCTGGGCCGGTACTGCACCACGCGGGCGTGGTTGGAGGCGTTGCCGGTGTAGAGGTTCGAGCCTCCCTGGGAGAACCAGACGCTCCCGTCCGGCGCCACCAGCACGTCCTCCCCCAGCGCGCTGGCCTGCGTCGTGTTGGCGTCGTCGAAGCTGCTGCCGAAGGGGCCCGGGTCCGGCGGCCGGGGCACGGGCAGGCGCGCAACCGCCTGCGCGGCGTCCACCGTCGGGTCCACCACCTGCATCGTCTGGATGTGGAACTCCTGGTTCACCCACACCCGATGGTCCGGCCCCACCGCCACCGCCAGGGGCGGCGCGCGCAGATACGACACCGGCAGCACGTCGAACCAGTCGTAGGCGTACACCTCCAGGCGGGCCGACGCATCCTGCCCACCGCCCCCGCCGCCCGCGTCGAGGTGCAGGGACAAGCGGCCCGGCCGCAGCGCGTCGCCCAGGTCCACCTCCACACGACCGTCGCTCCAGTGCAGCACCGCAGGGTCCGTGGACGCCACGACGCGCCCGCCGTCGTCCCAGGAGACCTGCAGCGACCGATTCAGGCCCGGAGCGCCGAAACCCGAACCCTCCACCACCAGGGGCGCACCGACGATGCCGGCGACCACCGACGGCAAGACCGGGCCCGCGGGCTCCCCGGACCCGGCGGGCGCGTCCCCGGAAGGCGACCCCGACAGCGACGCCAGCCACGCCACCGCCACGAGGACGACCGCCACGCCCACGGCGACGACGGCCAGCCACCTCGAACGCGACACACCCCGACCTGGCGCCCCCCTGCACGTAAACCCCGCGCGACCGGGCCAGCGGCCGGAAGCGCCCTCGGGAGGGTCCAAGACCCCGCGCCGCCTCGCATCCCCCGTGCGGGACGACCCCGAGCACGAGTTGGCCGCCGTCGGCGTGCGCGGCCCCCTGACCCTCCAGGACGCCCTGTTCCAGGCCGGCAAGGCGTCCCGCCTCGCCCCCCTCCAGATCGTCCGCGCAGACCGCGTGCTGGGCCTCGACCACGTGCGCGCCGCCGCCCGCCACGCCCGCCGCGCCTTCGAGGAGGAGCGCAACAAGGCCCACGACCTCCCCGTCGAGTTCGCCCGCTACCTCAGCGGCAAGCGCACCATCCGCGACGCGCTGGGGCACGTCGGATTGCCCGACCGGTGCGACGCGGCCGTCGTGGTCGCCTTCGGCGCCAAGCGGGTGGACGCCGCGACCTACTTCGCCGACATGCTGGGGTTGAACCAGGACGACGCGCTGCTGGAGCCGACGCCGGAAAAACTGGCGGCGTGGGGATTCCCCGACGCGCTGCTGGAGGCCACCCCGGAGGCGCTCCGGTACGACCGCGTGCTGGAGGCGGTGGCGGCGGTGGATCTGATGCGCAACTGAACGCTCATATAGGGGACCCGTGTGCGACGGCCTGTCCCCGGCGACGGGGAAGCACCCTGGTCCCGTAAAATCTCTTTGGTGCAACCCCTCGTCCTCTTGGGCGGGGGAGGTTTGGAACCGGGCTTTGGGGGGTTCCAGGTCGTGCGTCTTGGACCCCGCTTGTCGGATTCTACACCCCTGACAAGGGGGTGTAGGTCTGCGACTGTGCAGGGGGTCCTTGGGCGCTTTCGTCTTGCACACCCACGGGTGCCTTCGGCTCACAACGCCGAGCCCCGCGCATGGGTGGGCGTTGGGGTTCTCCTTGACGTGATAATTCCGAATTAACGCGGGCTCTGGTCCGGGGCGTTGCTGGCCCAATCGTGCTGCCCAGGCGGTTCTCTGCGTGCTTGGGTCAGAGTCCCCTTCGGCTCTTGATGCGCTGGGAGACGCCGGCCAGACTCGCGCAATCCGATGCTCCCACGGTCAGCGCGGATTGGCCCGTAGCCATAGGTGGCGAGGCCCATTCCAAGCCGGAACCGGGTGCAGTGGTGTTCCGCATGAGCCGGGAACGTGCAGAGTATGAACAGAAGCTTGCATGGCGAGCCCTCATGAAGAGAGCAGCATTTCCCAAGCATGTGGAGGAGCCGAATAACGACGACGCGAAGGTGGAAGGCCACGAGGTAGATGACTCGGAAGACCCCGGCTGGGACTTGGAGGCGGTTATCGAATTGGTACGCCAAGGAGAACGAGCTCTCGACCATCAGATTCGAGCCAGTGAGGAACAAGACGCGAAATCCCGCCACCTCCTAACGCTCACCGCAGCAATCTTGGCTGTTGGTGCCGCAATCGGCGGCCTTGCAATTACCGAAGCGGATTCTAACGTAGAGAAAATTTGGAAAATTCCATTTGCAGCGCTACTTGGCCTTGGCCTTTTCTTTGGAGGTATGGCATTTTTTCTATTCGCTCGATCATATGGATTCTCGACCAACCCGGCGACCAAATGGGGCGTTGGCTGGGACATGGACACCCTGGAGCAAGCAGCAGATGAAGGGGACCTGCCTGCCGAAGTCCATCGTGCGACCCTCATCGGCCTGCCAAAATGGTTTAATCAGAACTCGCAGCACCTAAAGGAGTCTGCAAAGCGCCGTAGTAGGGGCATGTTGTGGCTTCTCATGGGTGGAGCATCTTTGGCCGCATCCCTTTTATACGCCGTGATATCTTTTTGACGCATGGCCTCTGACGAGAAGAAGCCCCCTCGGGACCCCGGCAGCAGCAACATCCAGAAGGACGGCGCCAAGAAGGGCGCGCAAAGCGCGAGGGACCCAGGAGTTAGCAGCCGAATTGCTCACGCGGACATAGACTCCGACGACTAGGCTACCCCTGCACCCCATGCAGCCATGTGTCGAGGGTCGCGGTCTGGACCGTGGGCCGGTACGACGCGGGGCAATGGGCCCAGGATTCCGGGTCGGGTTCGTGTCGGTCCCAGAACGGGACGCGGCCGGCGTAGGTCCATACTCGTTGGTCGCCGCAGCCTTCGGGGCACTTCTGCCATTGGCTGCCATGGCTCTTGGCCCGGTCTTCGATGCGGGCGAAGTGGAGGACCCGGCCCGCGAACTCTCCAGCTTCTTCGGTGCGGCGCCACGCCGCGACGGCTTCCCCGAGGTCGTCGGTTTCCAGGACGTGGCGGGTCGTGGAGGACTCCGGGATGCCCTCGTAGTATGAGACGCTGCACCATACCAGGTATCGCGTCTCCTTCGTCACGCGCGCCACGCATACGGGCTCGTAGGAAGCCGGACACCACCGGCCTTCGCTCGTGGCGTGCTGCGCAATGAAGCGCCCGCCGGGTGCAAGGCGAGTGGGTACGTCGCCGCACTGGTGCGGGCACTCCACGGACCCCCCATCCACGTCTGTTTCTTGGCGGTCTGCCAGGGACGAATCGGCCACGGGCCGGTCTTGGTACGTGCGGCGTTGGTTGACGGAGCGCCACGTCCGCAGGGCTTCGGCGTGGTCGTCCGTCGACAACGCAAGGTGGTATCCCCGCCCCTCGGAGTCCTGGGTGCGTACCAGGACCAGGAACCGGGGCAGACTCGCACCAGTCTTCTCTTGCTGCGGGTGCTGCGCTTCATCTACACGCATGGCGGGGCTTCGACCAGGGGGTCATATGCGTGCAGGCGGAGCGAAGCGCAGCCGCAGCGCCTATGCCCCCTGGTCGTTGCCCCATCTTCCGTTGGTCTCCCCGATACCGACCCACGGACGAGGAGACCAGTGCCATCGCGGCGCTGCGGGATTAGGCACGAGCCGGTCTTTCCCCATGCGGATCGTCGCGCCAGTACCTGAATCCCGCTCCAGAGCGCGGTGGTTACGTGCTTGGCGACCCCCTATTGGATGACCAGAGGTTCTTGTTCAGCGCACCGGGCCCGGATGTCGGCGGCCATGCGTCGCCACGCGTCCGCCATGCGGTGCGCCGGCACCACCCGGGCTGAATGCCAGGCCCGCAGGCATCGGACTCGGTGGTCTCGTCCAGCGACGCGCGCGATCCAGTCTTCGTATTCGGCGATCCATTCCAGTGCTTCCGCCACGAGCCCGTGCTGCCGTGGGTCCAAGGCCGGGAGGTCCGCCATGTACGATTCCAGGTGCCAAGGCCATTGCACGGACTCCGGGGGCGTCTGGCGGCGCCGGTCGACGCGCGGGGCAAAGTCTTGACGGTGGAGAACCACGCTTCCCTCCGGCGTGCCGTACTGCAGGCCGAAGCTCCACAACCGGATGGTCCGGCCGTCCTCTTGCAGCGTGTACCGCGTGGGCCATTTCTGCGTCTGCCCTGACTTCTTGAACCCGCGCTTCAGGAGGAGGTTGTCGTCCAACCGGACGTCCTGGCCCCAGAACCAGAACTGTTGCAGGGAGAGGACCGTGCCGACGAACCGGGGCGCCCGCACGCGGCCGGGGATGCGATACGTCGCAGCGGCCGCGCGATGGACGAACTGGTCCTTGATGCGGTCCGTGATCCGAGCGACGTGGTACCTCAGAGCCAGGTTTCCACCCCGCGCACGATCCAGGCAAGGACCAGGGTCGCACCCAGTGCCGCGACTGCTTGACGGGCCATCATCTTGGCAACGAAGCGCCCACTCGATTCCCGCCACACGGTCCATGCGGTGACGATGCAGGGCAGGAGCACGCCGGCGAAGAACACGCCGACCAGGAGTTGGCCAGGGGTGATGACGGCCAGGACGGCGGCGCTGTCGAACAGCAGGATGCCGTCCTTGCGCACGCTGGCCAGGACCACCGGCAACGCGGCGGCGGGGGGCAGGCCGAAGAGCGCCATGGCCGGGTCGATGACCGCCGCGGCCCACACGAACACGCCGAACGTATCCAGCAGGCTCGCCACGACCGAGATGGCCAAGAAGACGGGCACAGCCGTGACGAAGAAACCACGGATGGTGCCGCGTGCTTCGCGCCAGACGGCCGACGCGGACGGCGCTTCCAGGAAGACGCGACCCGGAGTGAGGAGCGCCCCCAGGGACCGGCCGAACCGGCTGATCCAGGCCGCGTACCCCATCGTCGCGGCGGCCAACGCCAGCAGGTAGGGGAAGATGAGGGTCCAGTGTCCTGCGGCCGCGAACACGGCCAGCGTCGCGCCGAACTGGTAGCTGCACGCGGCGCCGAAGCTGATGGTGCTCATGCAGGTCCCTCGGGTGCAGCTGGGGCTGGAGCGGGTCTGGAGGACGGCGGGGACGTTG
>JANQNI010000220.1 GCA_028289805.1 Thermoplasmatota archaeon
GAAGTGGCCTCCAACATCCACGCCATCTGGTCGTGGGCCCGCACGCGCTCGGTGGCCAGGTCGGCCGTGGCGGGGTCGCCGGCCTCGGAGGCGGTCGCCTCGAGGGCGCGCAGGGTGCCGGCGACGGCGCGGTGGTCGGCGGCGAGGCTGCGCACGATGTCCATGGCGTCGCGGGGCAGGTCGACGGGGCCGGCACTCAGGACGTCGGCGGGGACGTCGGTGCCGTAGGAGCGCACCCGCTCGGCCAGCAGGTCGAGGGCGGTCCACAACTCGTTGTAGTGCTCGTCGAACAGGGCGTGCAGTTGCGGGAAGTGGGGGCCCTTGACGTTCCAGTGGGCCAGGTGCGTGCGCTGGTAGAGGGTGAAGGTCTGGCGGAGGGCCTGGGAGAGGCCGGTGGCGAGGTCGGTGGTCTGTACGGTGGGCGTCATGCGGGTTCCCTCAGTGTGCCCCGCACCTCGACGACGATCTCATCAACGTGCTCCACGAGGCCGGCGGTGGCGTCGTCGAGGGCGGCGCGCAGGGCGTCGGTCATGGGCACGTCGACGAGGCGCCCCGTGCGGGGGTCGTGGACGTGGACGTGGTCGTCGAGGTTGGGGTCGTAGCGCTTCTGGCCGCCGACCGCGTGCGCCTGGGCCTCGCCGTCGGCGACGAGGCGGTCGAGGTTGCGGTAGACGGTGGCGAGGCCGACGCGGGGCAGGGTCTTGCGGACCTCGGCCCACACGGCCTCGGCCGTCGGGTGGTCGAGCCGCAGGAGCGCGTCGGTGACGGCGCGGGCCTGGGCGCTGTTGGCGGCCATTGCAGATGAGAATCGTTCTCAATCCCACTTTGGTGTTTGGCTGGGGGCGGTCGGCCGTCAGCCCCGCACGGCGACCGCGTGCACACGCAATTCCATGGCGCGCGTGACGGTCTCGCCGACGCGCTCGACGAAGTAGGGCGCCACGTCCAGAGAGCCAGGCAACAGGGTCGGCTCGCCGTCCACGAAGGCCGCGTCCCACCAGGTGGACCGCACGGGAAGCTCGAAGGTCGCGGCGCCGGACGCCCGAGACACGGCATCCATGTCGTGGTAGCGGGCGTCACCGCGCGGCCCCACGCGGACCATCAGGTCGGGCTCGTCCGTGGGCGGCGTCCACGTGATCTGGACGCGGAGCGTTGCGGTGCCGGGCGGGATGGGGTCAGCGGGGACGTAATACGCGGGGTTGCTGCCGTAGAATCTGGGGTCGTCCCGGTTGCCCTCCTGCTCCTCGTACGTGGTGATCCAGGGGACGACGCGGTCCTGCTGGAGGACCACCTCGCCGGCCCCGCCCCAGAAGGGGTCGATGTGCTCGGGCGTCCACGCGTGGCGCGGCGCCGGCCCCGGCAGGGTCGTGAGCGTGAAATCGACGGGCTCCAGGTCGTGCTCGTCCCAGTCCGCGTCCTCGTAGGGGGCATGGTCGTGGTAGGGCCAGAGGCGCCCGAACAGGCTGGGCGGACGACCGCCGGCGTCGGGGAAGCGGAACCGGTCGCCCTCCGTGACGCCGTCCACGAGCACGGAGCCGGTGGCGTTCCAGGTGGAGACGCGCAGGACGCCGACGGGGGGCAACGCGGCGCCCCCTGCGTCGATGGTGGCGACGGCGGCCCAGGCGCCGGGCGCCGGGTCGGCCAGGACGACGAACTTGAGGTCCCCCTCGGGACCGTCGACGACGCGCTCGGCGCCGTCGGGGTCAACGAGGGTGAGCGCCGTCGGGTAGTCGTAGCGCGGGACGGGCGAGTCTGCGTTGGGCGCCGCGCCGTCGCGGGCGTAGAAGCGTACCAGGAGACCGGTGGATCCGTCGGGGACCTGGAACTCGTGCCGCCACGGCGCGCCGTCGTGTGCGCGCTCCACATCCTCCGCGACCGGCTCGACGGGCGTCGTGGTCAGTTGGACGGCGTGCAGGGCGGCCGTGGGATACTTGGCGCGCACCTCCAGGTCCCAGACCAGGGCGCCGTCGGCGTCCGTGGCGTTGTGCCACAGGGTTTGCCACACGGGGCCGACGCCGTAGTGGCAGGAACCACACTGGAAGCCCAGGTCGGCGTCCGTGACGGCGTGAAACGGCAGCACGGCGTCGGGGGCATCCTCTTGCTGGGGCGCAGTGGAGCAGCCGGCGACGAGGGCGGCGAACACCAAGAGCAGGGAGATGCGACGCACGGAGGGCACCCCCCAAGACAGATTGAAAGCCGTTCTGGCCGATGGACCCCATCGCTCGCCCCCGGCGAAGCCTTGATACGAACCCCCGCCTCGGCGCCCCCGAGTCCCATGGCCGTCCGCATCGAGTCCACCCCCGAGTTCGTGCGCCAGACGTACAGCAGGATGCAGGAGCGCCTCGCCGTCGTGCGCCAGCGCCTCGGCCGCCCCTTGACGCTGGCGGAGAAGGTCCTCTACGGCCACCTGGACAACCCCCAGGACGCCGACTTGACGCGCGGCACCGCCTACCTGAACCTGCGGCCCGACCGCATCACCATGCAGGACGCCACCGCCCAGATGGCGATGCTGCAGTTCCTGACCACCGGCAAGCCGACCACGGCGGTCCCGACGACCATCCACGCCGACCACCTCATCGCCGCCAAGAGCGGCCCCGGCCCCGACCTGGAGGCCGCCAACACCACCAACGCCGAGGTGTACGAGTTCCTGCGCACCGCCGCCGCCAAGACCGGCTGCGGCTTCTGGAAGCCCGGCGCCGGCATCATCCACCAGGTCGCCCTGGAGCAGTACGCATTCCCCGGCCAGATGCTCATCGGCACCGACAGCCACACCCCCAACGGCGGCGGCCTGTGCCAGTGGGCCAGCGGCGTCGGCGGCGCGGACGCCGTGGACGTCATGGCCGGCTTCCCCTGGGAGGTCCTGCACCCCAAGATCATCGGCGTCAAGCTCACCGGCACGATGCGCGGCTGGACCGCCCCCAAGGACGTCATCCTCAAGCTCTGCGGCATCCTGACCGTCAAGGGCGGCACCAACGCCGTCATCGAGTTCTTCGGCGACGGCTGCGCGTCCATCAGCGCCACCGGCAAGTGCACCATCACCAACATGGGCGCCGAGCACGGGGCCACCACCAGCGTCTTCCCCCACGACGAGCGCATGAACGTCTACCTGCGCTCCACCGGCCGCGCCGACCTGGCCGACCTGGCCGACGCGTTCCACGACGACCTGCTGGTGGCCGACCCCGAGGTCCTCGCCGCCCCCGAGGACTACTACGACCAGGTCATCCACATCGACCTCGACACCCTCGAACCCCACCTCGTCGGCCCCCACACCCCCGACCTGGCCCGCCCCGTCAGCGCCATGCGCGAGGCCGTCGAGCAGGAGGGCTACCCGGACAAGGTCAGCGCCTCCCTCATCGGCAGCTGCACCAACAGCAGCTACGAGGACATGGTGCGCACCGTCAGCGTCGCCGAGCAGGCCGCCGCCCACGGCGTCAAGGCCCAGACCCCCCTCCTGGTCACCCCCGGCAGCGAGCAGGTCCACCTGACCATCCAGCGCGACGGCATCATGGACAAGCTCAACGCCGCCGGCGCCACCGTGCTCGCCAACGCCTGCGGCCCCTGCATCGGCCAGTGGGACCGCGAGGAGGCCGAGAACGCCGAGGAGAACACCATCGTCACCTCATACAACCGCAACTTCCCCAAGCGCAACGACGGCAGCGCGAAGACCATGGCGTTCATCGGCAGCCCCGAGATCGTCATGGCCTACGCCCTGGCCGGAAGCCTCAGCTTCAACCCCCTCGAGGACGAGATCACCGTCGACGGCAAGACCTTCCGGCTCGAACCGCCCGCCCCCGCCCCCGAGGTGCCCGAGGGCGGCTTCGTCCCCGACCCCCACGGCTACCTGGCGCCCCCCGGGGACGCCGCCGGCGTCGACGTCGTCGTGGCCCCCGACAGCGAGCGCCTCCAGCTCCTCACGCCCTTCCCCGAGCGCACCTCCGAGCAGCTCCAGGACATGCCCCTGCTGCTGAAGGCCAAGGGCAAGTGCACCACCGACCACATCAGCCAGGCCGGCCCGTGGCTGCGCTTCCGCGGCCACCTCGACAACATCAGCGACAACTGCTACATCGGCGTCAACTCCGCCTTCCACGACACCGTCGGAGGGCGCAAGGACGAGGCCGACGGCGAGACCAAGATGTACCCCGCCATCGCCCGCCGCTACAAGGCCGAGGGCGTCACCTGGGCCGTCGTGGGCGACGAGAACTTCGGCGAGGGCAGCAGCCGCGAGCACGCCGCCATGGAACCCCGCCACCTGGGCGCCGGCATGGTGCTGGTGCGCAGCTTCGCCCGCATCCACGAGACGAACCTGAAGAAGCAGGGCATCCTCCCCCTGACCTTCGTCGACCCCGCCGACTACGAGAAGGTCCAGGAGTGGGACAAGATCAGCGTCGACGGCCTCGCCGAGCTCGCCCCCGGCAAGAACGTCACCGTGCGCCTGACCCACGAGGACGGCACCACGGACGCGTTTGAGGCCAAGCACACCCTCAACGCCGAGCAGGTGAAGTGGTTCTGGGCAGGATCGGCGCTCAATCTGCTGCGCAGCAGCAGTTGAGTGGCGATCCTGCTTCGCTCCAGCGCTCGCCGAAGGCGAGTGCTGGACGCGGGCGGGAAGTGCCTTGAACCTTCTTCGGAGTGCCTGAGCGAAGCGAAGGATTCCGGAGTCCGCTCCAGGCCGACTTGTCCGGCCTGGACGCGGCTGCGCCAGCAGTAGGTTCAACGCACTTCCAGTCGGGAGCGAGCCAAGCGCGGAACAGGCGGAGGGCCGTTCAGGACGACGCCGCAGGCGCCAGGGCCTCGTGGGGGACCGCGGTGCGTTCGACGCAGCGTCGCAGGACGCGCGGCGTCGCGGCGAGGGCCAGGTTGGTCACGCCGACCCCTTCGGCGGTGTGCAGGGGACGGAGAACCAGAAGGTGGCGCCCTGGCCCGGCGTGCTGTCGACGCCCACGGTGCCTCCCTGTTGCCGGGCGACCTCGCGCACCAGGGTCAGGCCCAGGCCCGTCCCCTCGCCGTGCTTGGCCCTGCTGTCGTCCAGTTGCGTGAACCGTTCGAAGACCTGCTTCTGTTGCTTGGGGTCGAGGCCGGGTCCCTGGTCGGTCACGCAGACGCGCCAGTCGCTCCCGAGGACGGTGGCCTCGACGCGCACCGTCGAGCCTCCGGGGGAGAACTTGATGGCGTTGCTGAGGTAGTTGACGATCATTTGCCGGGCCCGCGCGGGGTCCGTGTGAACGACCGCCTCGTCGACGATCGTCTCGACGTGGGTTCCCGCGGCCTCGATCTGCGGCTGCAGGAAGGTGACGCTCTTCGAGACGAGTTCTTCCAGTGTGACCTCCTCGGGGTAGAACCGCATCATCCCGGACTCGACCTTGGAGAGGTCCAGCACGTCGTCGATGAGGCGCGTCAGGTGCTTCGCGGCGTCGTTGATGTTCTGGGCGAACTGGCGCTGCTTCGGCTCCAGATGCCCCAGCTCCTCGTTGGCCAGGATGTAGGAGTAACCCACGATGCCGCTGAGGGGGTTGCGAAGTTCGTGGCTCACGTTGGCCAGGAACCGCGAGTTGGCCTCCATGGCGCGGTCGAGGGCGAGGTTCTGCTTGCGCAGTCGCTGGTTGAGGGCATCGACTTCGCGGCGGGCGTCGCGGGCCTCGGCCAGGGCGATGGCCAGTTCCGCCGCGATGGCCCTGCGGCTCTCGATGGAGCGGGCATCTCCGTTGCGCAGGACGGAGAGGTAGACGGCCACGGGAAGTTGCGAGAGGCCGTCGACCTTGCTGACGAAGTCGCGGGCGCCGGCCTCGAAGACGGAGGCGAGGGTGCGGGCGTCCTGGGTTCCGGTCACGACCACGACGGGGACCTGCGGGTGCGCCCCGCGGAACCTGGCGTACGTGTCGACGCCGCTGGAGTCGCGCACCTTCAGGTCCAGCAGCGCCACGTCGAATTCCTGGTCCTGCGCGGCCGCCACGGCGGCGTTGAGGGAGTCGACGTGGGTCACGCGGATCTGGAC
>JANQNI010000156.1 GCA_028289805.1 Thermoplasmatota archaeon
CATGACGAAGCTCGTGCTGGTCGACGGGTACGTGGACGAGCCGAGCGCGTTCGGCGTGCCGCCGTACATCAGCCCCCACGCGCGCTACGCGGCGGGCGCGGCGGTGGCGGCGGGCGCGGAGGTGGAGTACCACACCATCGACGGCCTCCGGGCGCGGCCGCGGGCGTTGTCGGGGGACGTTCTGGCGGTGCTGGCCTCGTGCTCCGTGCCGGGCAAGTACCTGCGGGGGGAGCCCATCACCCGCGACGAGACCGTGTCGCTGTTCCGGGACTTCAAGGGCGAGCGCGTCCTGTTCGGAGACAACGCCGCCTTCGGCTTCCCGGACGCCGGCGGCGGGCACGCGACGAACCGGTACAAGCTGGGGGACCACCTCGAGCACCTGGCGACGCGCCACGGCGACGCGCTGATCCGGGACCTGCTGGAGGACCGGACCCCCGTCAACCGTTTCCGCACCATGGACGAGTGGGACGAGCACGCGGTGCTGGGAGCCCCCGTGGTGGCGCAGCACCCGGACATGGCGCACGGCATCCTGATGGCGGAGATGGACACGTTCTACGGCTGCGTCCACTACGTCAGCGGCGGCTGCGGCTTCTGCTCGGACGCCAAGACGAAGCCGTGGTACCGGGACGAGGAGCCGGTCATCCAGGAGGCCGAGGCGCTGCACGACGCGGGGGTGCGCCACTTCCGCCTCGGCGGCCAGACGTGCTTCTGGACGTACAAGGCCCACGGCGTGGGGCAGACGGACGAGCCGCGCCCCAACGTGGAGGCCACCGAGAAGCTGCTGGCCGGCGTCTCGGAGGCGGCGCCGGAGCGGAGGGTGCTGCACGTCGACAACGCCAACCCGGCGGTGCTGGCGACGTGGCTGGACGAGTCGGCCGCCATCGCGGAGCTGCTGGTGGAGCACGGCACGGACGGCAACATCGCCGCCTTCGGGCTGGAGTCCGCCGACCCGGCGGTGAAGGAGGCCAACAACCTCAACTGCACGCCGGAGCAGGTGATGGCGGCCACGCGGATGCTCAACGAGGTCAGCGGCCACCGGGGCCCCAACGGGTTGCCGTACCTGCTGCCGGGCATCAACCTCCTCTACGGCCTGCCGGGGGAGACGAAGCGGACGTACCAGCACAACTGGCGCTTCGTGCAGGACCTGCGCGCATCCGGGCTGCGGGTGCGCCGCATCCAGATCCGCCAGCTGTTGCCCATCCGGGGCCAGCAGGCGACCGTCGACCCCAAGCACGTGGGGCTGTTTCGCAAGCAGAAGGCGGCCATCCGGGAGGAGGTGGACCGCCCCGTCCTGCGCGAGGTCGCCCCCGCCGGCACGATCCTGCGCGACGTGTGGCTGGAGAAGAACGAACCCGGCCTCACCCTCGGCCGCCAGATCGCGTCCTACGCGCTGCTGGTGGGCGTGCCGTTCGAGACGGAGGTCGACCGCTTCGTGGACGTGCTCGTCACCGACCACGGCTACCGCAGCCTCACCGGCGTCCCCGTCCCGTTCGTGGTGCCCGGTTCGTCCCTGAAGCAACTGGAGGCGCTGCCGGGGGTGGGCCGCAAGCGCGCGTTGCGCATCAAGGCGGCCGACCCGCACGACCTGGACGCTTTCGCGGCGGCCGTGGAGGACCCCGCCGTCGTCGAAAAACTGGCCGACCACGTTCGTTTCTGAGGCAGATTTTAGAAAACCGCAAAGGCTTGTTTTTGCCAATGCTTGAACACGAGATATGTTAACTATAAGACTGAAGAATTCATATACATAGACGTGGCTCCTGCCGTGTGCTCGACAACCAACCCCCCTCGAC
>JANQNI010000201.1 GCA_028289805.1 Thermoplasmatota archaeon
CGAGAGCCACAACCGCATCGCCTCCATCAACGTCCTGGGCGTCCTGCACGGCACCGGCCGTTTGGACGCCGAGGGCACCACCCAGGCCGTCAACGCCACCGTCTACGCCGAACTGCTGCCCGCTGAGGAGTTCGAGGAGACGCCCTCCACGGACCCCACCTACGCCGTCCGCGTGCCCCTGCCAGAGGGCATGGTGCAGGCCACCAGCCTGGACTTCACCCTGATCGTGATGGACGAGAACCTCAACGTCGCCTCCTACGCCGACGGCATCTCCGGATTCCTCGTGGGCGAGTCCACGTACCAGGACGCCCGGACGCCGGTCCACGACGTCGACTTCGAGGATCCCACCGACACGGGCGGCGACCACACCGGATACGACTACCTGCGCGGCACCGTCACGGGCGGCATCGAAGACCCCGGCGTCGGCTCCTCCACGCGGGCGTGGCGCATCCACCAACCCGCCGAGCCGACGCTGGTCGGGCACATGGCCGGCGGCGACCTGGTCTTCCATGCGCCCCGCGGCAGCGCACCCACGGCGTATGCCGTCTACTCGGACGTCGCGTCTCCCGTCAGCGACCCGGACCTGCAACTGGCCATCAACGCCGGCTGGTTCGGCACCCCCTTCAAGAGCATCAAGACCGCCTACCAGGCCACCACGAAGGCATGGACCGACGCCGTGGAGGTCACCACCTCCGCAGCCAAGGTCGTGGGCGGGGCCGCCGTGGAGGCCAAGACGGCCACCCTGTCGTTCTACCATGACTTCCGAGACACCAAGGAACCGCCTCTGGTCGCCGCCGCGAACCTCATCCTGGACTTCACCCTCATCGGGGACGTCGAGGACATCGTCTACGGCGTCCAAGACGGCGACTACCTCCGCGTCGGTCTCGGCGTCCTCGGCGTCGCCACCACCGTCTTCCCGCCCGCCAAGGCCGTCCTGACCGGCGCCGTGGTGGCGTTCAAGGCCGGCCAGGCGCTCGCAGACGTCGCGGGCCCCACCGCACGACTGGCGCGCGAAGCCACGCCTGACATGGCCCGCCACGGGACCGCCGCCTTCGAGGCGCTCCGACGCGGCGACACGGCCACCGCCGCCCAGATCGAGCAGCAACTGCTGAAGCACAACCACCTGGTCAATGAGGCCCTCAAGGACGCCGTCACCGCCGACGGTCTGCGCATCCTCCACGAGGGCAGCGACGTCATCGCCGACGGCCGCCGCCTCGTCGACAACAAGGCCCTCGCCGAGACCCTCGGCATCATCGCCCGCACCAGCGGCGACGACGCGGCCCTCGCACTCCTGCGCAGCTTCCAGGACGGCCCCGTCCCCATCGAGCAGGCCAACGCCGTCATCATGAAGCTCTCCAAGCAGGCCGAACGCCAAGGCGGCGCCACCTCCCTGCGCAGCGACGAGATCTTCGAGGCCCTCGCCCGCTTCAACGACGAGGCCGCCGAAGGCATCGAGGGGGTCGTCGGCAAGATCGCCGGGGGCGGCGTCCAGGTCCACCACGCCCAAGGGCACGCCTACGGACTGCTCGTGGCCCACCGGACCCTCGGCGACGAAACCATCGACCTTGGGGAGTCAGCGTACCGGTTCGACCCAGGCCAGACCAACTTCAGGAAGGATTTCGCGACGACGCTCGACGGCATGCCACACCTCAAGCCGGACAACTACCTAGTCGCCTGCCTGCCCGACTGCGCCACGCCCGGCGCCAAGATGGCTCTGGTTCTTCAGGAGACCAAGCACTACACTGGCGGTGCCCCCGCCAAGTACGAGGGCGGCGTCGTGCGGCTGACCCAGTTCGTGGAGAAGCAGTTGGACAAGTATGAGAACATGGCCAAGGAATCTCTGGAGGCTGCCGGCGGTGACTTCGATGTGGTGCGCATCGAGTATCACATCAAGGGCACCGCAAGCCAACAACTGACGGCCAAAATCGACGACCTCAATAGCCGGGCCGCGGGATACGAGTTCGTGCTGCGGCAGGAGGCGTTCTAGCCGTGGGGTGGGGCGCGTCCACGGCCCCCGCGGGTTTCCTCGCGTTCCTCCCTGAAGGATGCGACGTCCAGGCTCGGGTTGCCGACGCCATCGAGGCGGTCGCCCACGCCATCCCCTTCGGCAAGGACCTGTCCTACGCCCGCAGTGCAGCAGAACGCAAGGCGGAGGAGATGTTCGGGGCCGAACCTCGATACGGCGTCTTCCACTTCGACTGGAAGAGGTTTCCTGGCTGGAAGGACTTCCGTGGCAACCCCGGCAGTGGCATCCTGTTCAGCCTGTGCGACCGGGGCGTGGACCGGCACTTCGCATGGGCTGACCGCCTTGCGGTGGCCGGCGTCTTCCCGTACAAATGGGCCCCCGGCTTCCCACAGGACGGCCAGGAGCTCGCACTCTACGACGCCTTCGTGGCCGTCCTGGAGAAGCTCGACCCTGACTTCGGCGTCATCGACGCCTTCGGTCCGCAACTCTATGCCAAGCGCATGGAGGGCGTGGACCTCCGAACGAAGGGATGGGGCCTCGCCTGGTACGGCAAGGAACTGGCAGGGGAAATCGGAGTGGACCGTATCCGGGCCTTCGACGCCCCCGCCGTGGAACCCCGAGGCGACGCATGGATCGTCCAGGCCGCCCAACGTCCCTTCAAGCCCACGGCCGCCGAGCGCCGCGCCGCCGTCCAGGCGTTGGACCTCAAGCGGGATTGGGGCGAGCCGAAGCCGGCGAACCTCGGCCACGTGACCGGTTGACCCCGCGGGCGTTGCCGACCGCAGGCACGCCAGGACCTGTCCGTGGGTCTCGTCGAGGCATGGCCTCGCTCCGGTGGGCGTCGGCGGCGACCCGCCCTGGCGTACGGTCGACGCTTGGGCCTTGCCCTGTTCGGTTCAGGCGTCCGCCTCATCCGGCCCTTCCGGGCCGGAATCGCGCCGCCCCCGTGACCCCACTCCGTTCGGTCAGGCGTCGGCGGTCGGCCAGCCCTTTCGGGCTGGCGTCCAGCGACCACCTGAACCTCGCTCCGCTCGCTTCAGGCGTCCGCCGGCACCCACCGCGCCGCCAGGCGGGGCGCGAGCACGATCGCTGCGACGCCGGCGACCCCGAGGGGGAACAGGCCGGCGATGTGCAGCAGGTGCTCGTCCAGGTCGAGCATGAACGCCATCGAGATGGTCAGCGACGGGAAGGCCACGAAGAAGCCGACCATGCGGATGAGGTTCGTGACGTTCTGTCGTTCGCTCATGGGATCAGTGGAGGACGTAGGCGGGGATCAGGTACAGGACGCTGAAGACGAACACCCAGACCAGGTCCACGAAGTGCCAGTACATGGCCGCGGTCTCGGGGCCGGCGTGGCGGTGCTCGTCGAACTGGCCCTTGAGGCTGCGAATCCAGACGACGATGAGGTACACGAGGCCGCCGGCGACGTGGAGGCCGTGCGTGCCGGTGAGCATGTAGAACGTCGTCATGAACTGGCTGCTGCCAAGGACGTGTCCCTCGCTGATGAGGACGACGTACTCGTAGATCTGTCCGCCCAGGAAGATGGTGCCGAGCAGGATGGTGAGGCCCCACCACTTGTTGAAGCCGGACCGGTCGCCCTGCTTGAGGCGCTTCTCGGCCTGGTGGATGGTGTAGCTGCTGGAGAACAGCACCAGCGTGAAGAAGGCCACCGTCGCGATGGGGAAGTGGACGTCGGCGTCGGGCCAGTGGTCGGCGAGGCGCTGGAACGTGAAGTACGTCGAGAACAGGGCGCCGAAGATGAAGACCTCGCTGCTGATGAACAGGAGGGTGCCGGCGCGGGCCATGCCGGGGCCGGTGCCGGTGTTGGTCTTCCACCAGCGGAAGTCCTCCATCCACCAGCCGACCAGGACGACGGCGAGGATGAGGGCGCCGGGGATGAGCACGACGGGGCCCATCACGACGCCGAGGAACACGAGGCTCATGGCGATGGCGAGGAAGAAGGGCCACCAGCTGCCGTGGGGCAGGTGGGGCTCGGGGTGGGCGTGGCCGGCGGCGTGCTCGTTGCTCATGCGGAGGCCTCCTTCTCAAGGCGGTACTGGTCCGCCAGCGGCGTCGGCTCGTGGTCGACGATGAGGCCCTCGCCGTGGACGACGCGGCCCTCCTCCCAGAGCTGCCACTCGGCGTGGCGGGCGCCGCCCCAGGGGTCGGCGTAGACGCGGCGGTCGCTGAAGTGGCTGATGGCCACGTTGAGCATGAAGACGGCCACGGCCACGGCGATCATGAACGCGCCCACGGTGCTGATCTGGTTGAGGAGGGTGAACTCCTCGGGGTAGTCGTAGACGCGGCGCGCCATGCCCCGCAGGCCCATCAGGAACTGCGGGAAGAAGGTCAGGTTGAAGCCGACGAACATGAGCCAGAACTGCCAGTCGGCCAGCTTCTCGTTGTACATGCGGTGCCCGAAGAGGAAGGGGTACCAGTAGTACAGGCCGGCGAAGATGCCGAAGACGGCGCCGCCGACCATGGTGTAGTGGAAGTGGGCCACGACGAAGTAGGAGTCGTGCAGGGCGTAGTCGACGGGGATGCTGCCCAGCATGACGCCGGTGATGCCGCCGATGACGAAGAGCCAGATGAAGCCCAGGGAGTGCTTCATGGGGGCGTCGAAGTAGATCTTGCCGCCCCAGACGGTGGCGAGCCAGTTGAACACCTTGATGCCGGTGGGGACGCCCACGAGCATCGTGTTGAACATGAACACGGCGCGGATGCGGGGGTCGATGCCGGTGGTGAACATGTGGTGCGCCCACACCAGAAAGCCGACGATGGCGATGCCGAGCATGGCGTAGGCCATGGACTTGTAGCCGAAGATGGGGCGGCGGCTGAACTTGGGGATGACCTCGTTCAGGATGCCCATGACCGGCAGGATGAGCACGTACACCTCGGGGTGGCCGAAGAACCAGAACAGGTGCTGGTACAGGATGGGGTCGCTGCCGGGGCCCGTGAAGAAGTGGGTGCCGAAGTTGCGGTCGAACAGCAGCATGATGAAGGCCACCGTGACCACGGGGAGGCTGAAGACGAGCAGGATGCTGGTGGCCAGCTGCGCCCACGCGAAGAGGGGCATGTTGTGCAGGTGGACGCCGGGGCCGCGCATCTTGAAGATGGTGACCAGGAAGTTGATGCTGCCCAGCGTCGAGGCGACGCCCAGCAACAGGAGCGAGATGAGCCACATGTCCAGGCCGATGTTGTCGAACGTCGTGGACAGGGGCGCGTAGCCGACCCACGTCACGTTGACCGCCGAGACGCCCTTGAGGACCATGGGGATCCACAGCAGGATGCCGGCGGGGGGGATGAGCCAGAAGCTCAGGGCGTTGATGCGGGGGAACGCCATGTCCTTGGCCTTGATCATCACCGGCACGAAGTAGTTGCCAAAGCCGGCCAGGGCGGGCATGATCCACAGGAACACCATGGTGGTGCCGTGCAGGCTGAAGAACTCGTTGAACGCCTCGCCGTCCGTGACGGTGGCGCCGGGGAGCCACAGCTCCATGCGGATGATGAGGGCACTGATGCCGCCGAGGATGAAGAAGATGAACCCGGCCCAGAGGTACATCAGGCCGATCTCCTTGTGGTCCGTGGTCGTCAACCAGCGGCGGAGGCCACGCGGCTTGTCGTGCCCCTCCTTCATGACGAACTCTGCGGCGGCAGTCATGCTCGGTCGCCGCCGACGGGGGGGTCCTTTATGATGGTGACGGGCCGCCACGCGCGGGTCGGGGCCAGGCGGGGGCGCGGAAGGGACCGCGAACGCCGGCCACCCCGCCGTTGCCTGGAGTCGCGCTTTTGTAGGCCCCCCTCCTCGCGCGCACCGACCATGAGGAAGACGACCGTTGGTTCCGTTCTCCTTGCCTCCCTGGCCGCCCTCCTGGCCCTGGCCGGCAACGCCGCCGCCCGCGGTGGCATGCCGGAGCCGGAGACCGGGCGCGGGCAGATCATCGAGAGCATCTACTACCAGATCTACGTGGCGGGCGTCATCGCGTTCCTGCTCGTCATGGCCCTCCTGCTGTGGGTCATCTTCCGCTACCGCGCCAGCAGCGGCGTCGGCCGCGCCACCTTCGAGAAGGAGCGCGAGAACCTCAAGCTGGAGATGACGTGGATCGTCATCCCCCTCGGCGTCGTGCTGTGGGTGGGCGGCATCTCCTACTCCGGCCTCGTGGACCTGGACGAGGGCGTCGCCGTGGAGGATGCCTTCACGGAGATCCGCATCGTCGGCAGCCAGTGGAACTGGGAGGCCGACTACGGCCAGGGCGTCAGCGTCTTCGCAGACCCCGCCCCAGGCACGGGCGAGGTGGCCGACGGCAACGTCTTCCTGGTACCGGCCAACGTGCCGGTGCTGTTCAACGTCACCGCCATCGACGTCATCCACTCCTTCGCCATCCAGGAGGTGGATGAGGAGACGGGCCGCCTGGGCGCCCAGATCGGCATGGTGGACGCCAACCCCACCGGGCCCCACAAGTACAACCACATGGTCGTCACCTTCGAGACCGGCGAGTACTACGTGCAGTGCAAGGAGATGTGCTTCAACCCGGGCCACGCATACATGCGCGCCCGCATCGTGGCCGTCCCGGTGGGCGAGTACGACGACTGGCTGGAGCAGAAGCAGCTGGAGGCCGGCGCGGACCTGGTCGAGCGCCTCGGCCTCGAGATCGGCGACGGCACGCTCACGACGGAGCGCGAGGACATCGCGGTGGCCAACGGCGCCCGCCTCATCGTGCAGGTCCTCAACGGCGGCAGCGGGGCCAGCACGGTCTCCGTCTCCGGCACCGATGCGACAGTCACCGTCGACCCCGGCGCCATGGGGACGCTCGTCTACGACACCACGGAGGCCGGCACGTTCTCCTTCGAGGCCAGCACCGGTGGAAGCGTTCCCTTCGAGGTCATCGACGCCACCCCGGTCTCCTTCGACCTGGGCGACTTCTTCTTCGACCCCGAAGAACTGAGCCTGGAGGGCGGCCAGACGTACCTGTTCCAGGTGCGCAACGTGGGCGAGACCATCCACAACATGTTCATCGGCGACTTCGAGAGCGCCAGCGAGCAGGAGGTGTTCTGGAACTCCATCACGATCGGCCCCGGCAACACGGCGAGCTTCATCGTCACGCCGGAGTCGGGCGTCTCCTTCGACACCTGGTGCAACGTCCCCGGCCACTACGAACTCGGCATGTTCGGCGTGCTGAACGTCACGTAGGCCCCC
>JANQNI010000217.1 GCA_028289805.1 Thermoplasmatota archaeon
CCAGACCGTCCAGAAGGAACTGCGCGGCCACGTGGGCAAGCTGCTGGAAGCGTAGGCCGGGCGCGTCGCGCGACGGCGGCCCGCCCGCCCCCGCACGGACCCACCGCCGTCGCGCCCCCCGCAGACTCCAGGTGGCGCACGTTCAGCCCTGGCGCGGACGTGGTCGGCTGCTGCACGCGTGCGCAGGGGCGTCCGACGGCGCGGCCTCCGCAGGGTGCTACGAGGCGGGCGCCCGCGCAGGCACAGGGGAACGCCGGAGACGACGCGCGCAAGGACCCAGGCTCAGTACTCTCTCCACGAGTGCCCGCACTTCATGCACTCGTTGATCTCCGTCGGAGGCTCGTCGCTCTTGCGCGTCTGCATGAGGTGGAAGTACGCCTTCCCGTGGCCGCACTTGGGGCACTCGATCTCCTGCTGCTGGCGCGTGTCGACGCTCTTCTCGACGACGACGCGCTCCTTGGCCGTGGCCTCGGTGGTGACGACCTTCTTCTGGGTCGGCCCCTCGCTGGTCCATCCGCACTTGCGGCAGGAGAGCTTGCCGTCCTTGGGGTAGACCATGGACTTGCACTCGGGGCAGAAGGGCATGGGCGCGTGGATCCCGTCGCCATATTTGAGCGCCATCGCCGTCTGGACCCTCGCGGGGCATTCACGTGCGAAGCACGGTCATCAACCGCCCGTCGGCCGTCCCGTACGTGAATGCGAGGCCATCCCCGATGCCGTACGAGTACGTGATGCGATGCTGGTACTGCGAGGCAGGGTTGTCCACGGCGCCCTCGTTGTGGATGGCGAAGGTGAGGGGGCTGCCGGGCTGGGGCTCGTGAATCCAACCCCAGCGCGTGAAGAGGTCGTCGACGTCCGGCCAGTGGGTGCGGTCCGTCGATCCGGAATGCAGGGGGTCCCACGGCAGGAACAGGGGGTCATAGCGCGTCAGAACGGGCAGACCGTCCCCGAGTACGGGACGCTCCAGGGCGAAGCGGGCGACGTCGCTTCCTTCGGAGGCTGCAAGGAACGTCCAGACGGTCGAGAGGGAGGTGGTGTTTCCACCGGGTACGACGGTGGCAAGTTGCGCAGTCAGCAGGAATGGATCCGTCTTGTCGTCAGCCCACTGCTGCCAGACGGGATGCGACACCAGGGTGGAGTGGCCCAGGTGCAGGTCGGAGGCGATGGGGCCGGGACCGCACGGGACGGGGCCACAGGGCGCCTGGGCGGGCAGGTCGGGGGATGCGTTCGAGCCGGAGTTCGAGGGGGACGCGACGTCGCTGAGCCGGTGCTCGAGGCGCTCCCACGCGACAGCCCCCACCCCCTCCGCCTGGACGCGAACCGTCGAGGGCAGGATGCCTTCGTCCCCGGCGACCCGGACGTGGGTGGAGTTGATGACGCGGCCGTTGCCCACGGCGCAGTCCTGGAGGCACGGGAAGCGGCGCTCCACGGACCAGTCTGGCCCGTCGGCCCCGTCGGCAAGCCAGCGGGCGCCGAGGCCCACGAGCGTGGATGCGGTGAGGTTCGTTGGGACGGCGTGGGGGAACCATTGCACCCAGCCCACGGGAATGGAGTAGGCACCACCGACCTCGATGGAACGGGTGCGTCCGGTGGCAACGTCGTGTCGGGAGCTCGCCGCGTGCTGGACGTCGTCGTCGAGCGTCCAGGTGGCAACCAGTTGGGTGCCGTCGTGCTCGACCGAGACCTCCAGGGTCACGTTGACCCCGGCGTCCGAGCGCAGCGCGTAGGTCGCCGACTCGTGTCGATGCAGGAGGAACCCTTCGGCAGCGGGGGGGCTCGGTGGGAGGGCGGGGGGCGGCTCGACCCCTTCGGCCCCCGTCTCGTGTGGAGGCACCCCGGATTCCGCGAGGCACCCCGCAAGGAGGGGAGAGGAGAGAAGGAGAAGGGTCAGGAAGGGTCGATGCATGGCGTTTCCCCGATGCTTATTCGTTGTGGTCCTTCCTGGGCTCCAGCTTGATGCCGTCCAAGTACACCGGTTCAACCTCTTCGCCCCCTTCGAAGAGGTCCGCCAGACCGGGGTCATCCTGCGTCAGGAACTTCCGGAGGACCTTGGTGATTACCAGATACCTGTCACCATCGTCATCGATGTCGGGCAGTGAACCCCCCCAACCCACCTGAACCAGGAATTCCCGGAGGCGCTTGTTGAGTTCCGGGTCCTTATCACCACCGCCATCGCCGATGAGCGGATCCGTCAACTCCCCGATGTCGAGAGCGGAGTCGGGCCCGTCCGCGGGCGGGGCACAGAGTCGGTTGTTGTAGTAATTGACAGTGTGCGTGCCAAGCCCAGTGCCGCTGAAGGAGTGTTGCCACCCGAGGGCATTCTGTCCCGAGACCGCGAACCAGACCGTGGTGGCGCCCATGCGGGCCGCGTTGGCACCGGCCCCACCGATGAAGTACTGCGCGAGGTAGGTGTAGATGCCACCCTCCCCCGCGATTTGGGAGCCTGCGTATTCGAGGGTCGTGACGGAGCTCTTCACGGTCCCGTCACCGCAGTCACGAACGATCGTGGTCTTCTGCGTGAACGAGACCTCGTCGGGAAGGTTCGGCAGGATGACGTCAGCGACCTGCAAGTAGTGGGTTCCAACGACGGTCCCCGTGATGGTCCTGACCTCGGTGTATTCGACGTGCGCCTCCGCCGGAGTCGCGACCATGAACAGGGATCCGAGGAGGGTCATGGTCATTAGAGAGATTTTCGCGTTCATATGAGTTCACCGTGCTTGTGCACGGGAGGCTCAAGAACTGGGATCTATATGAAAATCAATGCTCGTTTTTCGTAAATCCCTAGTGATTTATAAAGTATTCCAACTGGTTTTCTTTGGCAGCGATTCCAGGTTGAACCGGTCGGCCACAGTGTTCGACCGCGCCCTGTGCATCACGTCCGTTCGCGGTCGCTTGCTTCGCGTGCGGGGTCAACGCCGTGCAACCGCGTCAATCGTCGTCGCGGTCCGACCCGGCGGGGTCTTGGCCACCGCGCATCCCCCGGAGCGCGTCGACCATCTCCCGCTGCAACTCCACCTGCTCGCGCAGGTACGGCGTCGAGGTCGCCTCCTGCACGAGGCGCTCCAGGAGGTACTTGGTGTCCTTGTACGGCTTGACGCCGGTGAGTTGGTGGAAGCTGCGTGCCCGCCCCGTGGCGACCTCCTTGCCGCCGCCGGCGGTGACGGCCGCGCCGCCGAACAGGCCCGCCTTCTCGCCCCCGCCGCCGACGGCGAGGCCGGCCTGGCTGGTGTCGTTGCCGAGGCCGAAGCCGCTCTGGGTGACGGGGATGAGGGTGCCGTAGTCGAACATCGCGCCGAGAGCGCCCTGGGTACCGTCGAGGTCCGTGACGGACTCGTACTTCAGTTGCCGCTCCTTCTGCACCAGCACGCCGCCCTGGAAGACCACGCGCAGGTTCGTCAGGAAGTAGCGGTGGCTGCGGCGGTCCACCTCGGCCAGGCCCAGCAGGGGCAGGCTGGCGACGGCGAGCAGGACGGGCAGCACGGCCTCCGGGTCCGAGCGGGTGGCGAGGGTGACGGCGACGGCGGCGAGGCCGACGGCGACGTAGAGGAAGAACCGGCGCCAGCGGATCGTGGCGACGCTGACGATCGCGCCCGCGACGGCGAGGCCGGCGACGGTGTAGACGTGCGCGGCGACGGCGTTGCCGTAGAGGAACGTCCAGACCTGGTACCAGGCGCCGCGCTCGGCGTCCATCCACCAGTCGGTGCGGAAGAGGAAGGCCAGGAACAGGCCCCACAGCAGGGGGAAGCCCGCCAGGAGATAGCGGCCGAGCCACGCCACGGGGTGGGGTCGGAGGGTGGCCTCCATTCGCTCGCCCGGCAGCATCCTCGGCGCGCCCATGGAAGCGCCATGGGGGAGGCGGCAAAAGGCTTGGGCAACCGCCGCGTCAGGCGAAGCGGCGCTGCGCCACGAGCAGGAGGCCGGCGGCGAGCAGGCCGAAGGCGGCGAGGCTCGCGAGGTTCAGCGCGACGACGGGGAGGTCCGTGTGCGTGCGGCCGAGCCACTGCACGGCCACGACGGCGGCGTAGGGGAGCCAGGCGGCCCAGGGGCGCACGCGGCCGGTCCAGGCGACGGCCCACCACCCCAGGCCGCCGACCACGGCGAGCAGGACGGCGGTGAGGGCGGTGGCCCAGAGGACGTGGAAGGCGGTCCAGTAGGCCTCGGGCCACCACGGCACGAGGGCGAAGTAGGCGCCGTAGGCCAGCGCGAGGACGGAGAGCCACAACGCGGGCCGGTCGCGCAGGGTGGCACGCAGGACGGCCACGTCGCCCTCGCTGCGGCCCTCGCTCTTGACGTGGCTGGGGCGGGCGGCGGGCAGGGCGAGGACGGCGAGGAGGCAGACGGCGAGGCCGGGGCCGGTGGTGACGTCGAGGCCCACGAGCACCTCCCCGAGGCGCAGGGGGAACGTGGTGACCAGGTCGCGCACGGCGAGGCCGGCGGCCTCCAGTCCGGGGCCGGCGACGGCGGGCCGCAGCAGGTCCGGTTCCAGCAAGAGCGCGGCGACGGCGAGGATGGCGGCGGGGGCGACGTACAGGGGCGCGAGGGCGGCGAGGACGAAGGTGACGTCGCCGTAGACGGTGGTGCGCCGGTGGCGGGGCTTGACGTGGCCGTGCTCGGTGTGGACGCTGAACTCCCGGATGCCGTGGCCGCCCAGCAGCAGGAGGGCGGCGTGGCTCAGTTCGTGCAGCAGGACGCCGAACCAGCTGACGACGGTGTAGGTGCGCCGTTGCCAGCGCAGGAGTTGGAACATGCCCCGCCGCAGCACCCGGTCGACGGCGAGGGCCTGGGCGCGCCACAAGATCCACGTCGCCAGCAGGGGGAGGGCGGCGGCCGCGAACCACGGGGCGTCAACCATGGTCGTCTCCGTCGCCCCAGTCCAGTTCGTCGGCGTCGTGGACGGGGTCGCCCGCGTCCGGGGGGTCCGGCACGACCTCCAGGTACACGGGGACGCCCTCGTGGTCGTAGGCGCGCCAGGAGTCATGGTCGTAGGGCACGCCGGCGATGATGTGGATGGTGCCGTTGGCGGCGAAGAACTCCAGGTCCGCCTCCGACGGGTACGGGTGGGGGTCGGGGTGGGTGTGGATGGTCCCCTTGATGCTCTTGTCGACGGGCTGCATCCACGTCTGGATGATGGCGTGCTCGTCGCCCTGGACCGTCGGCAGCAGGATCAGTTCGGTCACGGTGTCGCCCTCGACGCGCAGCATGGCGGCGTACTCCAGGGGGTGGCTGGCCCGGCCCCCCGCCAGGATGGCCTCCAGGCAGCCGCGGCGGATGCTGCGCACGGTGGGGTGCTCGAAGGTGTCGCGGCTCCACGCCTCCCAGTGGGCCCAGTACTCCTCGTCGGAGCACGTCTGCCACCAGTGCTCCTCCTCGTCCTCCGTCCACTGGTCGCGCGGCAGGCGCCGGTAGTCCTCACGGATGGTGCGCCAGGTGCCCTTGCGCCGCCTGAACAAGCCCATGCCCGCCTCACCGGATGAGCTTGGTGCGCACGCGGTCGTAGAAGCCGCTGCCCAGCCGCACGAACCGCGCCACGCCGCCGCCGGGGGCGCACGTGACGACGCTGTTGGTGTCCACGTCGTGTCCCTCCTGGCCGTCGACGACGACGCGGGCCTGCTGGACGCCCTGGACCGAGTCGCGCGGCAGCAACTCCAGCTCGATGCGGCTGGCGTCGGGGACGATCCACGGCCGGGCGCTGAGCTTGAAGGGGGCGATGGG
This sequence comes from Thermoplasmatota archaeon, assembly GCA_028289805.1. Taxonomy (GTDB): domain Archaea; phylum Thermoplasmatota; class E2; order JACPAO01; family JAHFTW01; genus JANQNI01. Next base: position 5,713 of record JANQNI010000217.1, read on the forward strand.
CGCCAGGACGGTGGCGTGGACGGCGGGGTGGACGAGGGGGGCCCCGACGCTCATGGCGTACCCGGGGCTGCCGGTGGGGGTGCTGACGATGAAGCCGTCGCCGCGGAAGACGTCCAGCACCTCGCCGTCGACGCGCACCTCGAAGCGGATGAGCTTGGCGATGCGGCTGGTCTGGAGCGTCACCTCGTTGAGGGCGTCCGGGAGGCGCGCGTCGTCGAGCCACGCGCCGAGCTTGGGCCGCTCCTCGATGCGGAACTTGCCGTCGAGCACGCGCTGGATGGCCTCCTCCACCATGGGCGGCTCCACCTCGGCCAGGAAGCCGATGGCGCCGGCGTTGATGCCCAGCACTGGGGTGTCGCAGCGCTGCTGGGTGTGCAGGATGGTGCCGTCGCCGTCCACCGTGACCAGGTAGTCGGCCTCCCGGTCCAGCTCGGGCAGTTCGTGGACGGTCTTGCCCTCCACGCTGGCCAGGTCCGTCTCCCACAGCACCTCCTGGTCCATGGCCTCCAGCAGCGTGGCCACGCGCTCCGCCTCCCGGCGGACGTGGGTGATGCCGCCCTTGCCGACGAGGCCCCACTTCACGAGCCCCACCTCCGGTGGGCCTCGTTCGTGCGACCGGCGAAGGCCGCACCCTCGTCGCTCCACTTCACGAGACCGCCTCCAGGAACACGGGCAGGGCGTCGGGGTCGTGCACGGCGACGAGTCCGGTGCGCGGCTGGAGGTCGAAGGGGGTGTCCAGGGCGTCGCCGGTGCGGGGATGCACGACACGGCCACCGGCCTCCCGCACGAAGAGGGTGCCGGCCGCGATGTCGATGACGCGCAGCCAGTCGCGGGGGGCCTCGAAGGCGTCCAGGGCGCCGGTGCCGACGAGGCACAGTTCCAGGGCGGCGCTGCCCAGGTCGCGGATGTGGTGGTTGCGTCGCTGCAACGCGACGACGGTGTCCACGTCGGAGTAGTCGGCCAGGAGGGCGACGAGGGCGTCGTCGGGGTCGAAGGGGCGGCGCTCGACGGCGGCCCCGTCCATCCGGGCTCCGCCGCCGGCCGTCGCCTCGTAGCGGACGCCCGAGTTCAGGTCCCGCACCACGCCGGCCTGGAGGTCCGTCAGGCGGCTCGTGCCGACGGCGACGCTGGTGCAGCAGAACGGGATGCCGCGGCCGGCGTTGCGGGTGCCGTCGATGGGGTCGATGACGGCGCACAGTTCGCCCGCGCCGACCGCGCCCGCCTCCTCCGACAGGACGCGGACGCCCAGCTCGGCGGCGACGGGCAGCATGGCGGCCTCCACGTGGCGGTCGGCGCGGCTGGTGGGGGTGCCGTCGGCGCCCATGGCGACCTTGTCGTCGCGGTCCGGGCGGTCGGCCACCTCCTGCCAGGCGTCGTAGGCGGCGTCGGCCAGGGCACGGGCGATGCGCAGGGCATCGGTCATGGGGCCGGGGATGGGGGGATGGGGAAAAAGCCGGTCACTCGGGGGTGGCGTCGCGGGCGGCCTCGGCGTCGCGGGCCTCCTGCTCCGCCTGCCGCTCTTCGGCGTGCGGGTCGGGGCCGAACAGGGGCGGCGGAGGAAGCAACCCCTGCGCCTCCGCCTCCTTGACGGCCCGCTTGCGGTAGTAGAAGAAGATAGGCAGCCCCGCCAGCACGACGGCGAAGGAGAAGAGGCGGTTGAAGTTGGAGCCGGAGAAGTTGACGACCTGGTCGTAGATGAGGTAGGCGACGAACGTCCAGGCGACGGCGGCGTAGGCGATGGGCAGGAACGGGTAGAACGGCACCTTGTACGGCCGGTGCAGGTGCGGGTGGGTGCGGCGCAGGACGATGAGGCCGACGGCGGCGAGGCCGTAGAAGAAGAACGAGATGAAGACGACGTTGTCCGTCAGTTCGTTGAAGTCGAAAAACAGCAGGAAGACGATGGCGATGAGGGCCTGGAACAGGATGGCCCACCCCGGCGTGCGGTGGCGCGTGAGGCGCTCGAAGATGCGGGGGAAGACGCGGTCGCCGCTCATGGCGTAGTAGATGCGGGGGCCGCTGAGGGTGATGCCGTTGAGGCCGCCGAAGACCGACACCAGGATCATCACGGCCACCAGTTGGCCGCCGTTGTCCCAGATCTGGCTGGCGGTGTTCGTGGCGACGGTGCGGGCGTTGTCGTTGAGGCCGGCCACGCTGGCGTCGGCGAGGCCCTGGTAGCCCAGCACGTTCAGGTAGCCGAGGCTCACGAGGATGTAGAGCACCATCACGGACAGCAGCCCGAACAGCATCGCGCGCGGGATGTTGCGGCCGGGGTTCTTCAGTTCGGAGCCGACGCGCACCACGTTCGTCCAGCCGTCGTAGGCGAACAGGGCGCCCACCATGCCGACGGTCAGGAAGAGGCCCAGGTCGAAGCCGCGGTACGTGGTGTCCACGCCGTCGCTGCGCACCGTGTACTCGGCGGTCTCGAAGAAGCCGACCTCCGGCGTGGCGGCGGGGGCGAAGAAGAAGAGCGCGAAGAGGGCCAGGAGGACCAGGAGGACGCCCTTGAGGACGGTGAAGACCATCTGGACGCCGCCGCCGTACTTGACGCCGAAGTAGTTGACGACGGAGAGGAACGCGATGAGCGCCACCGCCAGCACCTGCGCCGTCGTGATGGTGACCGGCCCCGCCGACAACAGCACCTCCGGCGCCGGGTCCGGCGTCAGCACGAAGAGTTGCTCGGCGAAGATGATGGCCAGCGCCGCCGCCGAGCCGGCGAGGTTGATGGTGAAGGCGACCCACCCCGACAGGAAC
>JANQNI010000222.1 GCA_028289805.1 Thermoplasmatota archaeon
GGGGGCCCTTCCAGCCGAGGTAGTTGTGGAACCGACCCGCGGAGGCGTAGGCGCGGTGGCGCACGAACGGCGGCGGGCCGGGGCGGTCGGGCCACAGGATGAAGCCGAACTCGCGGCGGGTGAAGCGGTCGGGCATCCGGGGCGGGTGCTGCTTGTAGTAGGCGCCGAAGCTGCGCTGGAGCCACTCGACGGTGGCCTTGACCGGCGGGGGGAACGCGGGGGGCGGGCCGGCGGGGGCGTCAGCCACGGGCCACCTCCGCCGTCGCTCCCGGCGTCGCCTGCTGTGCGGCAAGGGCCGCCGCCTTCTCCCGGTCCTCCTTCTGGAAGCGGATGCGGGCGCGGTAGTAGGACAGGGGGTGCTTGATCTTGGCGCACAGGCGGTCGCGCTTCTCCAGGGGACAGACGCCGTTGGTCTGCATCGTGGCGCAGCCTGGAGGCGTGTACTTCTCGACGCCCTGCTCGCCGGCGATGTGCGTCACCTGGTAGCGCGACTTCTCGGGGTCGAAGTTGGGGATGGCGCGGAAGTAGTCGATGATGTCGTCGGCGGTCATGCCGATGGTGGCGAGGAAGCTGGCGATGGCGAAGCGGGCGTGGTGGCTGATCATCTCGCCGTTCTTCATGCGCTCGAAGATGTCGACGATGCAGGGGGGGAACAGGTGGGTCTGGACGGGGCCGAAGTCGCCGGTGTTCCACTGGCTGCGGGCCTGCTCCAGTTCCGGCTTGAGTTGTTCCAGGTAGTCGGCCAGGGCGGCCTTCAGCTCCTCCGGTTGCGGCTTGCCCAACTCCTCGTCCAGTTCCGCCTGGATGCGCCGTTCCAGCGCCTCGCGGCACAGGCGGGAGACGTCGGGACCGGAGAGGGGCACCCAGCCGCGCGCCACGGGGCGCACGATGAGCTTCCAGTCCGGCTCGTGCAGGGGGGCGACGGCGAGGTAGTCGCTGAAGTGGATGCGGGTGCCGTCGGGGCCCTCGTCCAGCACGACGCCCAGGTGCCGGGCCATGGCGGGGCGGCTGGGGGGGTCCTGGTTCAGGGTCTCCTCCAGCCGGGTGGCCTCGGCGGTGGCGTAGCGGTGGACGAGGCCGCGGTCGCCGACGAGGACGCACAGCATCCGCGCCAGGGGAACCGACAACAGTTCGTTGAGGGCGCCGCGCTCGTCGAGGAGGGTGACGGGGGGGATGCGCTTGTCCGTGAGCGCGCCCCGGATGCGGGCCATGGCGCGCTGGCGGATGCCCTCGTACCGCGGCGCGGCGAGCAGGTCCGGCAGGGCGGGACCGACCTCGCGCACGGCGTCGCGGACCTCCGGCAGGAAGGGGTAGTACGCCAGCCGCACCAGGTCGGCCACGGACCCACCAGTCGTCGCGGCTACTTCAGGGGCGCGGCGGGGGGACGCACCGGTGCGCGGCGGGGACCCGAGGCCCTATCCCCCGTAGCCGCCGTAGTTGCCCCATCCGCCGTAGCTGCCACCGTAGCCGTCGCCGAGCACCTGGAGACCCATCTGGCCGGTGAAGGAGTCGAAGTCGAGGACAATTTGCCAGGCGCCGGCCTTGCCGCTGGAGGTGTCCTGCTGGGAGCCGCCCTGGCTGGCGCCGCTGATGGTGTTCGTGTAGACGGTCTTGCCGGCGGCGTCCCGGACGCTCAGGGTGAAGGCGCCGCTGCCGGACTGTCCACCCCACTGGACCATGGCGGTGTTGCTGGGGTTGTCCCAGGTGTAGCTGACCGAGCCGGACTTGCCGGCGACCTGGCCGGCCATCTGGAAATTCCCGGGGTTGTTCTGGACGACCAGTTGTTCGGCGCCGGAGCAGCCGGAGAGGGCCGTGGCAAGCATCGCGAGTGCGAGCAACCATACACGCATGGGGGCAGGGACCTGCGGCCAAACTTAAGGGAGATTGGGACGATGGCTGGATTCTACCGCGTTTGGCAGGAGAGGACCGCCTCGACGCGACCGGTGAGTCCGTCGCCCTCCACCTGGAGGCTCCACGTGCCAGCCTCGCCGAAGATGCCGCGCACGGTCCGGCCGGCGTCGCGCACGTCCTGGTTGCGGGCGTCGGGTCCGAAGGGTTCGTCGAACGCGGTGCGCCCGGCGCCGTCGAGGACGCGGACGCGCAGGAGGCCCTCGTCCACGACGAGGTCGAGGGCCAGTTCGACCTGGTCGCCGCAGGCGACGGTCTCGGCGTCCTGGAAGGTGGCGTCGTCGAGGCCCTCGCGCAGGACGCGCGCCGCATCGCTCCCGACGGAGGCGCAGCCAGGAAGGAGGAGCAGGAGGACGGCCACGGCCGCCGCGCGCACGGCTACTCGCTCTCGATGCGGGGCGCCAGGAGGTAGGTGATGTGGCCCGAGCCGCCGGCGATGTCGAACTCGATCTTGACGGGGTAGTCGGTGCCGAGGTTGAGCGTGATGGAGTCGCCGCCCTTGACGACCTTGCTCATGTTGCTGAAGTAGTCGAGGCTGAACAGGCTGCGGCTCTCCTCGGGGCTCTCGATCTTGACGATGTCGTCGCCCTCGAGCTTCAGGTGGACCTGGTCCGTGTCGCCGTCGGCCACGAGTTCGAAGGAGTCGTCGCCGGCCACGAGGGCGATGTGGTCGCTGACGGCCTCGCTGGCCTTGATGCCCTGCTGCAGCTCGCCGGCGAGGATGGTGACCTTGCTGGGGAGGTTGAGGTTGGGCACCTTGGGGTCGCCCATGTTCGTGGTGTCGACCAGTGCCATGCGGCGGGTGATGTGGCCGATCTTGAAGACGAGGCGGTGGGTGTCCTCCTTGTACTCCAGGCCGATCTCGTCCTGGCTGGAGGCGAGCTTGAGGATGTCCTTCAGCTTGTCCAGGTCGACGCCCATCTCCAGGTCGTCGGCGTGGAACTCCGTGAAGGCGCCCTTGCCGAGGCTCAGGTCGACCATGGCGACGTGTGCGGGGTCGACGGCCTTCAGGCTCAGCCCCTCCGGGGCGACCTGGATCTTGGCCTCGTCCACGAGGGTCTGGACGGCGTCGAGGACCGTCTTGAGCACTTCCGCCTTGACCTTGGCCTTGAACGCGGGCATCCCTATCGAGCCCTTGCAATCCTGGTGCGCTCTTAAGGACTCCCGGTTTGTTAGCAGTTCTTCCGGTGGAAGTCGATGGGGGCGCGGACACCAGCGAGGCGACCGGAGTCCCGCGCCACCCAGGACCGTCGGACGGACGCCGGAGGTATAGGAAGACCATAGAGGCCGACGAAAGCGCAGCCCCCCGCCACGAAACCCGCCCACCCACCTTGAAACATTTCATAACCGCAGAGGATGATTCTCATGAGATGCTGCCTTCTCACGCGGTCAAGGCCAAGTGCATCGCGTCCTCCACGACGCGCGTCGTCGCCGGCCCCGGCACAGCGCCCCTGGCCGGCCGGGAGGACCGCTTCTGGATTCCCCCGACCTGGCACCGCCCCCTCCTCGCCGTCCTGGGCCTCAACGCGTTCTTGCAACTGGCCGACGTGGTCAGCACCGGCCTCGCCCTCGGCGCCGGCGCCGTCGAGGCCAACCCCGTCAGCCGCGCCCTCATGGGCAACCTCTCCTTCGCCGGCTGGGCCGCCGTGAAGGTGCTGCTCGCCGCCGCCTTCATCGCCGCCGCACCCCTGCTGCGCACCATCCGCAGCACCGGCGAGGCCCGCTTCCTGCTCGCGGCCAGCGTCGGCTTCGCGGGAATGATGCAACTCGTCGTCGTCAGCAACGTCGTGCAGACCGTCATCCTGGGTTGAGCCCGACGACCCCCCGTGCACCGGCGGCTACGTGGACGTCCGAGCGGGCGGCTTGCGCGGCGGTGTACCCTGCGCCGGAGGCCCGCGCTTCGGGGAGCCGCCAGCGCCCGGAGAGCCCGCCGGACGGCGAGCAGGAGGCTTGCCGGTGCCCTGGCCTGGCGCCCGACCACCGCCGGAGCCCGCCTTGCCGTTCGCGGCGCGGCGCGGTGACCCGCGCACCTCCGCCTCCGAGCCCATGTCCGCCAGCGTCGTCTTGACCATCTCGTCGTCGACGTGGTACGCCTTCGTGCCGATGGCCGCCTCCAGGACTCGGTTGGCGAGCTTCAGCAGCCGGCGCGGATTGTCGCGCGACGCCCGCGCCATGACCCGGATGGCCTCCTGCGTGAACGGATAGAGGGGATCCAGGTCGTCCACGAGGCGGTTGGCCAGGAATCGCTTGGCGATCATCAGCGCCGCCTCGTTCTCGCTCAGGCCCTTGACGGGCAAACGCCGGTCCAGGCGCTCCAGCACGGCGCCGTGGCGGCGGCTGACCTGCTGGAAGAACCTCGGGTAGGAGCTGAGCATCACCAGCACGCCGGGACGGATGTGGTTCATCACCGCGTGCAGCGTCTGCATGAACAGGTCCACCTCCTTCTGGCCCTCCATGTTCTGCAGGTCGTTGAGCAGCAGGGCGGCCGGCGCGTTGGCGTTGAGGGCCTCCGCCAGCACCCTCCCCACGCGCTCGGGGTCGTACTTCTTGCGCACCTGCTTCTCCAGGGACAGCAGGTCGCGGTACCACTTGGGGCTGGAGACGAACCGCTGGATGGCGCCCAGGTCCACGGCCTCCCGCGTCGCCTCCGCAACGCCCCCGACGATCCACCGCGCCTCGTGCGTCATCTGGTGGTAGACCGCGACGCCGCCCGCCTCCTCGAACTCGCTCTTGGCCACCATCAGCCGCTGCGTCTTGCCCGTCCCCATGGCACCCACGAGCGCCACCGCCGCCTTGCGCCGCCGGTCCAGCACGTCGTCCCGGATCGACTGCAGCACCTCGTCGATGGGCTGGTTGACGTGCAGCAGGCCCACCTCCTCCAACTGCTCGCCCGTGATGTCTTGAAACGGGTTCTTGACGAGTCCGAAGCGTTCGTATCCGCGTTGGCGTGGCATGGTGGTTCCTCAGACGTGGCGGCGCCGCGTGTCGATGGCGAGGCGGTCGCCGGTGAAGCTGTAGTGGACGGGCTGGCGCACCGAGTGCAGGGCGCCCCAGCGCGGGACGCGCAGGAACGACTGGATCTTCTCCCCGTCGTCGTGGGTCCGGAACTGGACCACCGCGTCGCTGAGGTGCCGCAGCGCCCCCAGCGACCGCGCGTCCAGCACGTCGTCCTCCGCAACCAGGACGACCGCGTGCCCGTCCTGGCGGGCCGCGCTCCGGTGCGCCTGGACGCAACGCGACAACGCGGCCGGGTCGGCGTCCTGCGCCATGAACGACACCGCGTCCACCAGCGTCGTCGCCGCCACCGGCCGGACCGCGGCCAGGTCGTCGAAGTCCATCGCCTCCTGGAGGACCACGCGCGCCCGGTCCTCGCCCGCGAGTCCCTGCCGGCGCGCCACCGTGGCCGCCCCCCGCGACGTGACCACCAGCACCCGCTGGCCCCCCTGCCGCGCCGAACGGCACACCAGGTCCGCGAAGAACTCCTTGTCCGGCTCCGTCCCCCCCTCCACGAGCACGACCCAGCCGTCGCCCACGGGAGGAACGAAGGCGTCCAAGCCGGGAACGTCGAGACGAAGCGGCATCGCGAATCCGTCCGACCCCCTCACCCCCGAAGAACTGCGTCTATGGACGCACCCCAGCAAACAATAGTCGATTGATTCCATCGGACCTATGGCCCATTCGTTGAAGCGACGGCCCCCCTCCCGCGCGACGTGTCGTTGCGAAGCGACGAGCAGGCCGCCAGCGAGATCGTCGGCGCCATGGTCCTCATCGTGGTCGTGCTGGCCGCAGCCACCAGCTTCGCCACGTTCGCCCTGGAGAAGCAGGAGGAAATCCAGCGGCAGGAGCAGTTCCAGTTCCGCAAGGACTCCGAGGAGTTCGTCTTCCTCGCCGTCGACACCACCACCCGCGACCACGACGCGGACCCCGCCACCCCCGACCGCATCGACGAACTGCGGTTCACGGTCCAGGCCCTCCACGGCAACCCCTTCGACGTCCAGGACGTGGTCGTCAACGACCTCGTCCTGCGCGAGTTCGACCTCACCACCGAACTGGGCGGCGTGGAACACGTCCGCGTCGTCGAGGACGTGGAGACCTACCCGTACACGGACGGGGAGGAGGCGCTCCAGGAGGGCGTGCACCTCGTCGGCGACGACGCCGACGGCGACCGGTTCCCCGACCGGATGCTCGTGGAGCGCGGCCACGAACTCGACGCGCGGCAGCGGTTCATCATCACCGTGAACCTGCGCCCCGACGCCGACGGACCGTACTGGGAGCGACACTGCGACTTCCTGGCGGACGGCGACGAAGGCAACGACCACGCGGACCCCTGCGACACGGAGGACCACGACCACGGCGGGCCGACAGGACCCGACGCGCATTACTACAAGCTCTCTGCAGGAACCATCACGGGCCAGCAGGCCGGCTTCGACTACATCGCCGACCGGGGCTCCGCAGACTTCTACCAGGACACGCCCGACCTGTTCGCGGACCGCCCCATGGAGTTCGGCTTCGTGACGGGCTACCACAACCGCGTCACCCACCAGGTCGTCCCCCCCACGGCCATCGCCGCCGTCGACGTGGACTGCACCCTCGGTGCCGAGCGGTTCATCCTCGACGCGCAGGACTCGCGCTTGACCGACGGGGACCGGTACCTGGTCGACTGGGCGTGGAGCGGGACCTACGACCAGGACGACGACGGGAACGCAGAGGGCCCCATCACGCCCGGCACCGGCGTGACGCATGACCTGAACTTCCTCGACGCGACCTACGACGACGGCAACGGCGCCACGACGACCACTTTCGAGGTGACGCTCACGGTGCGCGACAGCGCGGGCATGGTCGGAGCAACGACGCTGAACCTCACGACCCCTAGTTGCTAGACGGGTTCCACTGCGGGGCCCGATCCAACCCCCGAGGGAGTGTCGTTCGGGGCCCCCGTCGACCGCAGTCCCGAGCAGGTCACACCACGAACAACGGGTAGGCCACCACGCTCACGCCCACCATCAAGAGCATGTGGTGCAGTCCGTGCCGCACGTTGCCCTCGGTGAACGCTCCGACGAGCAAGCCGGTGCCGAAGCTGGCCACCAGAAGGAGGTGGAAGAACTTCTGTTCGAAGGCGGCGACGTCGAGGCCCGCCCCGCCGGCCGCACCGACCCCGTCGCCGAAGAGGCCGCTGAGGTCGGTCTCTGCGAGGTTGGGTGCGAAGTCGATGAGCGTCGCGGTGATCAGAAACAGCACGCCGAAGGCGATGTACATGGTCATGACGGGCCCGCGCATCTTCTGGCGGCGTTCGGTGGCGATCTTGGTCAGTTCGTCCATGTCCTTGGCGGCGCGGTAGATGACGAGGCTGATGTCGCCGCCGGCGGAGGCGGCCTCGGTGACGAGGCGGCTGTAGCGTTGGATGAGGCTGCTGCCGGTGTTGCGGGCGAACTGTTGCATGACCTCGCCGAAGGGGCGGCCGAGGCCGAGGGCGTCTGCGGCGACGCGCAACTGGTTTTTCAGGGGGCCCGTGGGGTTTTGGCCGAGTTCGCGCACGGCCTTGACGGGGTCGATGCCGCCGCGCATGGCGTCGGCCATCTCGAAGAGCATCTGGGCGAACGCCTTCTCCTGGGCGAGGCGGAGGCCGTGGCCGCGGAGGGTCTGGACGGCGAGGGGCGCGGTGGCGGTGAAGGCGCCGGCGACGAGGACGTACTCGACGAGGAAGCGGATTTTGTGCTCGGCGCTGGTGGCGTAGACGAGGCCGGCCAGGACGCCGACGACGGCGACGACGAGGGGGACGTAGAACGCGACGAGCCCCATGAGGCGGGGGAAGCGGACCTGGAACTTGCGCCAGGTGTACCCCTTGGCGAGGACGAGGTAGAGGACGGTGGCGACGCCGGTGAGGAGGGCGAGGCCGACGAGGCCGGCGACGCCGAGGACGACGAGGAGGGGGTCGATGCCGCCTTCTTCCTGGCCCGCGGTGGGGTCCATGGTGAAGTTCCACGTGAACTCGTGTTCGCCGTCGCCGTCGCTGGCGCGGACGGTGAGGGTGTGGTTGCCGGGTTGGAAGGCGAGGAAGCCGGTGACGTTGTAGCTCAGCACGCCGTCCTGGAAGGAGAAGCCGTCGTCGTCGCTGGTGAGTTCGAAGACGGTCTGGACGACGAGCACGACGCTGTCGGGGTCCAGGTCGCCGTCGGGGTCGGTGACGTTGACCCGGATGAGGGGTTCGGCGTCGGGGATGACGGCGCCGCCGCGGCCCCGCCGTCGGACGCGAACATATAGGACGCGTGCGCGAGGCCTTCCACAAAGTAGCGCTTGAGTTTCATAGCTTCTTTTCCTGAGTCACATCGCCTTTCAT
>JANQNI010000223.1 GCA_028289805.1 Thermoplasmatota archaeon
CGGGGCCCGGGTCCGGCCCGGGGGCCCGGCGGGCGGACGCCGTCCCCCTCGCCGCGCACCAACCGAATGGTGCCGAGGTCCTCGACGAGGGTGTAGGCGGTGGCGCAGTGGGGGCAGTGGACGACGCGGGGGACGGTGGGGTTGACGAGGCCGAGGCGCTCCTCGCAGACCTCGCACGTGAAGTCGAAGCGGTCGCCGGGCAGGGGCAGCAGCCAGTGGCGCGGCTCCCCGAGGCGCTTCTTGGCCAGCATCATCGCCCCCCGGCTCGTGTTGAGGAGGTAGGAGCCGGCGCGCGGCCCCTCCTCGATGGGCAGGGCGTTGAGGACGTGGGCGTGCTCCAGGATGTGCTCGCGCAGGTAGTTGGCGGCCCAGGTGGGCAGGATGTCAAGGTCGGCCATGGGTCTCGCTCCCGTAGATGAGGGTGATGGGGGGTTCCGGTTCGTCGTGGACGGGCAGGCGCGTGAACTTCGGGCGCTCCTCCAGGGCCAGCAGGACGACGACGCCGAGCAGCAGCAGGACCATGAGGCTCAGCAGCACCAGCATCCCCTGGCTGGTCCAGAAGATGAAGTCGACGACCACCAGGGCCAGCAGGGCGGCGTTGAGGGGGAAGCTCCACTTCAGGAGGCTGCGGATCGTGCGCTTGTTCACAGGGCGTGCCTCCGTTGCAGTCCGACGACGGCCAACGCGGAGGAGGCCACGAAGAGCAGGATGCCCGCGGCCAGCTCCAGCAGCCGGGGCTCGGGTTCGTCGAACTCGGCCGCGTCGACGGGGTTGCGGCCTTGCGCCACCTCCACGCCGTCGTCGCTGCCGTCGTCGTCCGAGTCGGCGTCCGTGGGGTCGGTGCCGTACTGCTGCTCCAGCAGGTTCGACAGGCCGTCGTCGTCCGGGTCCGCCCCCGGCTCGGCCTCGTCCGGGGAGCCGAAGTGGGTCTCCTCCCAGGCGTCCGCAAGGCCGTCGCCGTCGGCGTCGGCGGGCGCGGGCGCGGCGTCCGTGGGGTCCGTCCCCAAACGCACCTCGGCGCCCGCGCTCCAGCCGTCGCCGTCCGGGTCCGGGTCCTCCGCGTCGGTGCCCGCCTCCCGCTCGGCCGCGCCGGTCAGGCCGTCGGCGTCGGCGTCGTCCACGCGGTCGTCGGGGCTGCCGGGGTCCAGGGGGTCGGTGCCGAGGGCCCGCTCGTCGCGGTCGCTGATGCCGTCGTCGTCCGTGTCCAGGGGCGCGTGCTGGAGGGTCACGGCTGCCGGCGTGTCGTCGGCGTCGAAGTGCAGCACGGCGGCGCTCGTCACGCTGTCGAGGGCGACGCGCAACCGCAGGCCGTGCCCCTGCTCCATCACCGGGTCCACCGCGGGCAGCCGGAACGTCTCCCGCTGCGGCTCCTGGCCCTGCTGGTTGACGCTGCGGCGGTCCTCCCCCAGCGTCCGCAGGGTGCCGTCGGGGTGGACGTCCAGCAACTCCACGGCTACGTCGGCGGCGCCCTGGATCCACAGATCCACGACCGCGTCGCCGGCCAACTCCTGGTCCTCCGCCCAGCCGTCGACCGTGTGCCACGACGCCTCGTCGTCGCCGGCGCCGGCCGGGTTCGTCGGCAGGCCGATGCCGCCCGTCAGCGGCGTGAACGTCACCTGTCCGTCCGTGGAGGCGAGCGTCGGCGCCAGGGTGAGGTCGTCGACGCCGTCCACGGCCTCGCCGCCGACGCCGGTCAGGTACAGCACCGTCGTCGTCTCGGCCGTCGCCACCACCTGGGCTGCGGTGGGCGGGGCCGCCGCGAGCACGGCGAGGCACAGGAGCAGGGCGGCTGCCAGCGAAGGCCGGGCGTCCATGGGGGGACGGGGGGAAGGACGCCTTCCAGATAAACCATGGTCGTAGGGGAGGCGGGCGCGAAGGCACGCCGAACCCGCGCCCGCTTCGCTGCACCCTTGAAGGCACGGCGCCCTCCCCCCGCGTGGACTTCCAGCCCTTCGAGCACGCCGCCTGGCTCGCCCACGCCTGGCAAGACGGTGCGCCGGAGCACGACCTCGGCGCCAGCGCCCTGCAGGGCATCGACTGGAGCGAGCACCTGGGCGGGTCGGGCGGATTCGACGCCTCCGACTGGACGAGCCTGCACCTGGGCGCCGACGCGCCCCTGCGCGACGCCCTCGCAGCGCGGTGGGACCTCCCCACGGCGTCCCTGCGCGTCACCGCCGGAACCACCGGCGCCAACACCTCCCTCCTGATGGCCCTCCTGCGGCCCGGCTGCAACGTCGTCTGCGAGCGGCCGTACTACGCGCCCCTGCCCCACCTGGCCGCCGGACTGGGGGCCGAGGTGCGGTTCGTGGACCGCGACCCCGACCAGGACTGGCGCCTCGACCCCGCCGCCGTCGCCGACCGGGCGGACGACGACACCGTCGCCGTCGTGCTGACCAGCCCCAACAACCCCACCGGCGCCGCCACCAGCGCCGCCGACCTGGAGGTGCTGGGCGACACCGCCGACGCCGTGGGCGCCCACGTCCTCGTAGACCAGGTGTACCGGGAACTCACCGACCACCCCGTCGCCGCCCGCGTCCACCCCGCCTGCATCACCACCGCCGGCTTCAACAAGACCTGGGGCGCCGCCGGCCTGCGCACCGGCTGGATGGCCGGCGACCCGGACGTGCTGGAGCGCGCCTTCGAGGCGCACCGGCTCGCCATCATGTCCCCCGCCGCCGCCGGCGTCCGCCTCGGCCGGGTCCTGCTGGAGCACGAGGACGCGGCCCGCGCCGCCCTGCGCACCCGGCTGGAGGCCACCCACGCCGTCCACGACGGCTGGTGCCGGCGGGAGGGGCGCGCCGAGCGGGCCCTGCCCGGCGCCCTGACGGTCCTCGCGGCGGTCGCCGACGACGCGGCGGCGCAGACCGCCCTCGACGCCGGCCTCCTGGTGGTGCCCGGCGCCACCTTCGGCGCCCCAGGCCACGTCCGCGTCGGCCTCGGCATCGACCCCGACCGGCTGCGCACCGGCCTCGACGTCCTGTTGGAGATCGATGCAAGCCTTCGCGCCCAAACCTTTTGACCCGGCCCCGGGGTCGTCCCCTGATTCCCGGTGGTCGGACCCGCAAACGAACCCATCCAGAACGCGTCGGACGCTCCCGCCGCAGCCGCCACCACGGCCCCCGCGGGCGGCGCAGACCGCCCCGACGTGCGCCGGGCGGGCCGCGTGGCCCTCGTCCTCGCGGCCCTCGCCGCCGTCGCCCTCGTCGCCGCCCCCCACGCCGTCCTCGTCGACGCGCAGGAGGCCGGCACCACCACCGAGGTGCGGTTCTGGTGGGACCAGCTCGCCTGGGACGCCTCCCACGACGCCGTGCTGGGCGCCGGCGCCCTGCTCGGTGCCCTCGCCGCCGCCGTCCTCGTCGTCGGCGCCGTCCTCGTCCAGTTCGCCCTGCGCCGCCCCGCGTCCCGCGGCCTCCTGCTCGGTGGCCTCGGCACGTTCCTCGCCGGCGCCGTCGGCACCCTCCACTACGGCGCCCTGTGGACGAGCCGCCTCCTGACGACCGTCGTCCACGCCGTCGCCGGCTTCGACGCCCCGCCGGCCCTGATGCGCCACCCCGACTTCCCGCCCGACGCATACAGCCTGGTCTGGGTCGTCGGCCCCGCCCTCGCCCTCGGCCTCGCCCTCGCCGCCGCCTTCGTGCTGCTGCGCGCGCTGCCCGGCCTGCCGGCCCTCGCGGCGGACGACCACGGCCAGTCCGTGCAGGCCCGTCGCCACCTGCGCGCCGCCGCCCTCGCCCTGCTGACCCTCGCCGCCGTCTTCGCCCTGCCGTGGAGCGTCCAGACCCTCCCCGACAACCACACCGGCTGGGAGGGCGCCGCCACGGACGACGACGCCTTCTGGTTCGGCGCCTACGACGCCGCCCGCGTGCACGACGGCACCACCGCCGTCGCCGAGCGCACCAACGAGTTCGGCCTCGTGCAGTACGGGGAGCTGGCGCAGGTGCTCGCGGCCGTCCTCGGCGGCGTCGTGCTCGTCTGCGCCGCCGCCGTGGCCGGCCTCCACGGCGCCCTGCGCGGCAGCGACGGCGACCGCAACCTCGGCAACCTGTGGCACGGCAGCGTCTACGTCGGCCTGCTCGCCAACGCCGTCGTCTTCCTCGCCGTCGCGCTGGGGGCCCTGTGGCTCCACCACCCCAACGCCGACATCCCCGACCGCGCCACCTACCTCCCCCTGCTGGCCGCCCTGCCCACCGTCCTCGGCATCCTCGGCCAACTCCACGTCGCCCGCAGCGTCGCCGGCGAGGGAACGACCCTCCTGGCCGACGACTTCCCCGAACCCGTCGTCTACGAGTAGCATGGACTCCCACGGCCACTTCGGACGCCCGTCCTGGTTCGTCGCCGGCCTCGCCGTCGCGGCCCTCGTGGCGCACTTCGCGCTGCCCCACGGCGTCGTCGACTACCGCGGCCCCGCCAGCCCCGACGACGACGTGCTGTGGCGCGCCGACGTGATGGCGCAACGCGACGTGCTGCCGGAGGAACTGCTCTCCGTCGCGCCCAGCCCCACCGTGACGCTCGCGGGGGCGCTGCTGGCGGTCTTCGGCAGCGTGCTGCTGCTCGTGCTGGGCTACCAACCCCTCCAGGTCGGCGCCGCGCGGTGGATCGGCTACGGCGCCCCCGCCGTCGCCGCCGTCGGGGCCGGCCTGATGTGGACGTCGAGCCTGTACGCCGTCGGCACCGGCTTCTCCACGCTGCTCGGGACCCTCGCCGTAACCGAGTTCCTCGCCAACTACTGGGCCGTCAGTCCCGTCGTCGTCGCCGCGCTGAGCCTGTGGCTCCTGCACGCCAGCGGCCAGGTGGTGGCGCGCGTCGTCAGCAGCCGCGA
>JANQNI010000261.1 GCA_028289805.1 Thermoplasmatota archaeon
CGAGCACGGCGTCGAGCATGGCCCCGGGCAAGGCGCCGGTCGTCGTCGCCGTGCTGGACAACGGCATCGAACCCGACCACGAGGCGTTCGCATCCGGCCAGGTGGTGGCCTGGTACGACTTTGGCCGCAGTGGCCGACCCGCCGGCGTGCCCAACGTGGCGTGGGACCCCGCCGTGCAGCCGTACGCCCGCAACGACCACGGCCCCCTGACCGCGAGCATGGTCGGCGGCGCGGGACCGGACCAGACCCCCAGCCACGCCCCCGGCGTCGCCCTCGCCGTCGGCCAGGTCGCCTACAACGACCGCGGCAGCACCTCCTGGCAGGACCTCGCCGACGCCGTCCGCTGGGCCGTCGACACGGCCGGCGCCGACGTCATCAGCATCAGCAAGTTCCGTTACGCCCCCACCGGCCCGCCCACGGCCAGCGAACATGTGCTGCTGGACGCGCTGGAGTACGCCCGGTCCAAGGGCGTCCTGCCGGTCGTGTTGGCCGGCAACGGCTACGTCGTGGACGCCTCCCCCGCTGCCTGGGGCCGACTCCCCTCCATGAGCTGGCTCCATGCCCCCGCCATGAGCGCCCACGCCCTCGTCGTCGGCGGCGCCCACCCCGACGGCACCCCCGTGGCCCCCGACGGCGCCATGGACCCCGAGGTGACGGCCCAGTACCGCGTCACCGGGGCCTGCGCGGGGGCCGCCGACTGCTACAAGACCGCCTCCGGCACCAGCTTCAGCACCCCCCTCGTCGCCGGCATGGCCGCCCGCATCCTCCAGGAGGCCGACGCCACCGGAACGACCGTGGGCGCCGACCGGCTGGAGGCCCTCCTGAAGGGCTGCGCGCGCGGCACGGTGGCGCCGCCGACCCTGGAGGGCCACGGCTTCCTCGACGCCGCCGGCCTCGCCTGCGCCCTGGACCACGTCGCCGCCGGCACCACCCCCGAG
Organism: Thermoplasmatota archaeon; assembly: GCA_028289805.1. Taxonomy (GTDB): domain Archaea; phylum Thermoplasmatota; class E2; order JACPAO01; family JAHFTW01; genus JANQNI01. Next base: position 939 of record JANQNI010000261.1, read on the forward strand.
CCGGCGCTCGCCAACGCCGTCTACACCGACGTGGTCGGTGGCGCCGTGCGGGAGACCTGGAGCACCCTCTAGGGGTGCGGCCCGCGCCCGGACCACGGCAACGGTCATACGCTGGCCCCCTGTGGGCAGCCTCATGCTCCCGGGCATGGGCGCCGGCATGAACCCCCGGCAGATGTCGATGATGATGAAGAAGCTCGGCATCGACGTGACCGAGGTCGACAACGTCCAGGAGGTCGTGGTGCGCACGGCCGACAAGGACTACGTCTTCACCGACGCCAGCGTGACCATCATGAAGGCGCCCGGCAGCGAGACGTGGCAGATCAGCGGCACCCCCACCGTCGAGCAGCACGAGGTCCGCCTCGCCTTCAGCGGCGAGGACGTGGCGATGGTCATGGAACAGACCGGCTGCGACGAGGCCGCCGCCCGGACCGCCCTGGAGGAGACCGGCGGCGACCTGGCCGAGGCCATCACCAAGCTCCTGTGAACCGCATGTCGCGTGGCCGGCTCCTGTTCGAGTACCGCCCCCCGCGGGCGCACCCCATCGTGTACGCCGGCCTGCTGCTGTTCAGCTTCGTCCTCGTGACGGGCAGCCTGGAGAACCTCGCCCGCGACAACCGGCCGGGGCTGTACCTGGTCTACGCCGCGCCCGTGCTGGCGCTGGTGGGGTGGCTGGCCCTGACGTTCCCCAGCGACGTGCGCATCCACCAGCACGGCATCGCCCCCAGCCGGCCGCTGCTGCTGCGCTGGCGGCGGCCGTTCGTGCGCTGGGACGAGCTGGCGGCCGTCTACCCCTCCTACTACGACGTCACGGGGGCCTTCGTCAGCCCGTTCGCCTCCTCGGACGGCAAGGTGACCCAGATGGGCCTCGCCCTGGAGGACCACCACGGCCGCGTGGAGACCGTCCGCTTCACGCCGAGCCGGTTCACGCTCTGGGAGAGCCGCTCCGCCGGCTACGTGCAGGCGATGGAGGCCGTCCGGTACGCCTTCGA
>JANQNI010000264.1 GCA_028289805.1 Thermoplasmatota archaeon
ACCGCATCGACGTCGCCACCATGAGCTTCGGCAGCGAGGGCGCCGGCGGCCCCAACGCCGGCACCATGGAGGCCATCCAGCAGCAGGTCGTCGCCAGCGGCGTCGTCTCCACCATCGCCGCCGGCAACGTGGGCGGGAACGAGTTCACCGTCTCCAGCCCCGGCAACGCCGCCGCCACCATCAGCGTCGCCAACAGCAACGACCGCAACACCGTCGACCGCGCCGACGACCACATCGCCGGCAGCAGCAGCCGCGGCCCCAACCAGGGCAGCGCCACCGGCCTGGGTGACCTCACCGACCGCTACCGCAAGCCCGACCTCGCCGCCCCAGGCACCGACATCCTGGCGGTCAACACCTACCAGGGCATCTACCAACAGCACGGTCTCCCCGTCAGCGCCGCCGACTACGTCAGCAAGAGCGGCACCAGCATGGCCACGCCCCACGTCGCCGGCATCGCCGCCCTCCTGCTCCAGGCCGGCGAGGAGGCCAAGGCCCAGACCGGCGGCGTCAACCTCATGCGCCCCACCGGCGACGGCTACGGCGCCACCGGCGCCTACACCCTGGGCGAACACCCCGTGCGCGACGCCCTCGTCCACGGCGCTGACCCCATGGCCGGCGCCGTCCCCGCCGGCATGCGCTCCAAGTGGGAGGGCCCCAACGCCGTCGGATTGAACTGGAACAACGGATACGGACACGGCCACGTGGACGCCTTCGCAGCCCTGTGCTGGGCGTGGGGCCACGTCCTCGTCCCCGGCGGCGCCACCGCGCCCGCCCACGTCGCCTCCGCGTGCGGCTTCAGCGCCTCGGCCGACCGCGACGGCGACGGCGTGCCCGACGCCAACGACGCGTTCCCCGACGACCCCGCCGAGTGGAACGACGCGGACGGCGACGGCGTCGGCGACAACGGCGACGCCTGCCCCGGACATGACGACGCCCTCGACGCCGACGGTGACGGCATCCCCGACGGCTGCGACTCCGGCGCACCGACCGGCGACGCCGTCTCCATCGACGCCGTCGACGGCCAGCCCGCCAGCGACGGCGCCGAGGTGCGCGACGCCTTCACCGCCAGTGGCTCCTTCACGCTGGACGCCGGCGCCGCCTCCGCCCCCGCCGCCCAACCCGCGACCCTGTACCTGCGCCAGGACGGCTGCGGCACCGCCGACGACCACCGCCACCTGTCCGCCGAGGACGGACCCGACCCCGGCCACGGCTGCACCAGCCTCGCCGGCCCCGCCGACACAGCCTTCTGGTTCCTTGGCAACCCCGCCATCGACCGCTACCCCTACGAGGACGGTCCCCTCGCCCTGGGCGACGGCTCCGTCGGCGGCACCCTCTACTTCGACCTCCAGGGCGCCGAGCACCGCGAGGTCATCGTCCGCCTCACCAGCGACCAGGGCGTCGTCGGCGAGCAGACCCTCGCGGCCCAGCACGCCAACGCCCTCGGCGTCCTGGCCCCCACGGCCCGCACCCTCGACATGCCCGTGCCGCCCGCCCTGCAGGGCGTCGCCCTGACCAACCTCGCCCTGGAGCTGGAGCACGTCTCCCGCAGCGCCGCAGCGTGGGTCTCCCTGGACGACCCGGCCAGCTACCTGGAACTGCCCACCACGGCCGTCGGCCCCGGCCCCGCCGAGGTGCAGGTCCAGTTGGGCGACGCCGTGGCCGACCCCGGCGCCTGGAGCGATGCCATCGAGCACGCCGGCACCTGGAACGCCACCGTCGACCCCGCCGGCCGCGACGCCGGCCCCGCCACCCTGCACGCCCGCCTCGTCCAGGACGGTGCCGTCCTCGCCACCGACGCCCTCGACCTCGTCGTCGTGCAGGACGCGCCCGCCGGCTCCGTCGCCATCACGAGCCCCGCCGACGGCGACACCGTCGGGCCGGCGTTCA
>JANQNI010000270.1 GCA_028289805.1 Thermoplasmatota archaeon
AGCATCCGATTCGGTTATCAAGACGGGCGTCGAGTGGGCCCGGCCCATGTACGTCATCGTGGGGGGAGCCGGCGAGGTCGGGTTCCACGTCGCCAGAGCGTTGCGGGACGAGGGCCACGACGTCGCCGTCGTGGAGACCGACCCCGGCCGCCTGGAGCGCGTGGGGGAGCTGGACGTGTTGTCGCTGGAGGGGAACATCGCCAGCCGCGTCACGCTGGAGGAGGCCAACGTCCAGGAGGCGGACCTCCTCATCGCCAGCACCGGCGTCGACGAGATCAACATGGTCGCCGCCGCGCTCGGGAAGACCTACGGCCTGCGCACCATCGCCCGCGTCAACGAGCCGGAGTACCTCAACGTCCCCTACTCGAACGAGTACGAGGCGATGGGCATCGACGTGGCCGTGTCGCCGGAGATGGTGGCGGCCATCCGCATCCGGCGCCTGCTGAACCAGCCGGACCTGGTCAACACGGACGTCTTCGCCCAGGGCAAGGTCGTCGTGGCCGAGGGGCGCGTCACGGAGGACGCCTTCGTGACGGGCAAGCGCGTCATGGACGTGGAGCCCCCCGCGGGCTTCAACCTCTTCGCCATCTACCGCGGCGACGACGTCATCATCCCCCGCGGCCACACCCGCTTCCAGGCCCACGACCGCCTCCTGATGGCGATGAAGTCCAAGGACGTGCTGGCGGAGGTGGAACCGTACATCGGCCGCATGAAGGCCGTCCACGCGCCCAAGAAGATCCAGCGCGTCATGATCGCCGGCGCCACCCGCGTCGGCATCCACCTGGCCCGCCTCCTGGAGCAGTCCAAGCGCGACGTGGTGCTGATGGACCCCGACGCCGACCGGTGCCGCCGCGCCGGCGAGCGGTTGCAGAAGACGCTGGTGGTCCACGGCGACGCCACCGACCGGGAACTGCTGATCCAGGAGAACGTCGACACCTTCGACGCCTTCGTCAGCGCCACGCGCATGGAGGAGTACAACGTCCTCGCATCCCTGATGGCCAAGGAGTTGGGCGTCGAGCTGACGGTCGCAGTCATCAACCAGCCGGAGCTGAAGCAGTTCCTGGAGACCCTCGACATCGACCTCGCCGTCGCGCCGCGCCTCAGCACGGTCGGCGCCATCCTCAAGCACGTCCACGAGGAGACGGAGGAGCTGAGCCTCCAGAACATGGGCGAGGAGCGCATCATCATCCTGCGCGTCCAGGACGGCAGCCCCGCCTCGGGCAGGACCGTGCGCAAGCTCGCCCTCCCGACCCACAGCGTCCTGGCCGCCGTCGTGCGGGGCGAGGACGTCATCCTGCCGCGCGGCGACGACGTGCTGCAGGTGGGCGACACCGTCGTCGCCTACGCCCTCACGGAGGCGGTGGAGAAGCTGGAGCGTCTCTTCCGATGACCCAGCCCCTGCGGCTCCTCTCCGCCCTGGCGGACGTGGTCGTGGTCGCCAGCCTCCTCCTGCTCGTCCCCGTGCCCCTCTCCCTCGCCTTCGACCCCTGGGACGCCGCCTT
>JANQNI010000313.1 GCA_028289805.1 Thermoplasmatota archaeon
TGGACTGGCGCTGGCCCGTGCTGTCCGTGTAGGCCAGCACCACCCGCAGCGGCGCGTCGGCGGGGGCGCTGGGGTCGCGCGCCACCCGGAACAGGGCGGTGGTGAAGTCGCCGGGGTCGAGGTTGCCCAACTGGACGGCGGTGCCCTCGCCGTCGGAGACGGGGCCGCCGGGGACGATGCGGACCTCGACGGCGCTGGCGGGGCTGACGCCGACGTTGCTGATGCTCAGCGTCAGCTCCTCGCCGTTCCAATCCTGGATGCTGACGCCGAACTGGGCGACGCCGCCCACCTGGATGCCGGCCACCGCCGTCGTCGTGAGGCTGCCGCCGCCGTCGTCGCGGTACGTCGCCGTGAGCGTGAGGGGGTACAGGCCGGTGGCGAGGTCGCTGGCGGTGCTGACGGGCACGGGCACCTCGACGGTGGCGCCGCCCTCGATGCGGGGGACGACGAGGACGTTGCCGGCGCCGGTGGGCAAGATGGCGTCGTCCTCGACGCTCCAGGTGGCCACCAGGTTGGACAGGGGGGCGCTGCCGGCGTTGCGCAGCACGAAGACCAGGTCCGTGAACCGTCCCGGCTCCAGGATGGCGGGGCGGACCTCCTCCAGAACGAGGGTGTCGACGGCGCGCACGGTGACGAGGATGAACTGGTCCACCTCGATGCAGTCGCTGCCGTCGCAGTAGCGCAGGTGGAGGTTCAGGGGGTGGTAGCCGGCGCTGGCGTCGTCCAGCACGCGGAAGGGGATCTGCAGCGTGGTCTTCTGGTCCTTGACCAGGTTGTCCAGGTCCCACTCCTCCCCCTGCACCTCCAGGGAGTCGCTGACGTCCCCGAGGGTGACGACGAAGCGCGTCAGGGGGCCGTCGCCCTTGTTCTGGAACACGACCTGGATGCTGCCGCTCGTGCCGGGGTTGCTCTGCGTCGGCGTGAGCGTGGGCGTGACCTCGACGGCCGTCAGGGCGTGGGCGGGTGGAACCGAGAGCAGGCCGGCGAGGCCCAGCAGCAAGGCCAGGCCCAACCCCGCGGCGCGCCTCATGGTCGCTCCTCCGACTGGATGCGGCCGTCGAGCAGGTGCACGGCGCGTTGGGCGCGCGCGGTGACGTCGGGGTCGTGGGTGACGACGACGAGGGTGGCGCCCTGCTGGTGCAGGTCCTGCAGGATGCCCAGCACCTCCTCGCCGGAGTGCGAGTCCAGGTTGCCCGTGGGCTCGTCGGCGAGGATCACGCTGGGCTCGTTGGCCAGGGCGCGGGCGATGGCGACGCGCTGGCGCTGGCCGCCGCTGAGCTGGTTCGGCTGGTGGTCCAGCCGTTGTCCCAACCCCACGCGCTCCAGCAGTTCGGCGGCGCGCCGGCGGCGCTTGGCCACCGGGACGCCGAGCACCATCATGGGCAACTCCACGTTGCCCAGGGCCGTCAGGGTCGGGTACAGGTTGAAGGTCTGGAAGACGAAGCCGATGCGTTGGCCCCGCAGCCGCGCCAACTCGTTGTCCGACAGGTGCGCCACGTCGCGGCCCTCGATGAGCACGCGGCCCCGCGTCGGCCGGTCCAGGGCGCCGATGAGGTGCAGCAGCGTCGACTTGCCGCAGC
>JANQNI010000339.1 GCA_028289805.1 Thermoplasmatota archaeon
CGCGGAGTCGATGCGTCCCCCCGCCGTTGTCGACTCGCGGACTCCCGCACGCCGCCGCTGAACCCATCCCGGCGTGTGACGGCAGAGTCCGTTCGAACCGTGTTCTAGGTACCTTATATCGGTCGCCGCATCCTTCGCCTTCGCCCCTCGACCGGACGCGTCGTTGCGACGCGACGAAGAGGGCAAACTGGAGAAAACAGTATGAAAACAAAGAAACCCTTGGCATGGTCCATCTTGTTCGCCATCGCCTTGATTCCTGCGTACCCCGCCGCCGCGGCCCCGAACACCATGGACGCCCTGGCCCTCGGCGACGGCGACGTGACCCACACCCTGGGCGCCTTCGGCGAAAGCACCCGCTTCGTGTTCGTCGACGACGACACCGACGGCATCTTCGACAGCAGCGAGGCCGTCTACCTGCAACGGATCTCCGGCCCCGGGCGCGTGGGGGGTCTGGACGTCCGCGTCGCCAACCCCGGAAGCTTCAGCCTCGGCAGCCAGGTGCGCGGCAGCGACGGTGACTTCGGCAACACGGTCGACGCCACCTTCCCGCGCGCCCTGACCACCGCCGACCTGGCGTACTTCGACGCCGACGGCGACGCCGCCTTCAGCCCCGGCGACACGATGTTCCTGGACGTCAACGACAGTGACACCGTCGCCGTCAACGACATCATCCTGAGCGGAAGCGACGCCGGCACGCTCGTCACGAGCAGCCACAGCCTGCTCAACAACGCCCTGCTGCGCCACGGCCTGCCCTCCGGCGACACCCTGGTGGGCGTCTTCGACGCCGACGGCGACGGAGTCTACACCCTCGGCGACCAGGTGTTCTTCGACCTGCGCGTGCCCGGCCTCGCCACCGTGCAGGACCTCCGCGCCAGCGGCAGCGGCTTCGGCCACGCCCTGGCCGACGTCGACGCCGAGACGGTGTACGCCCTGGGGGCCTACGGGGTCGCGCCGTCCGCCTGGAACCTCGTCTACGTGGACGGCGACGGCGACGGTGCCTTCGACAGCGACGAGGCCGTCTACCTGAAGTGGTCCTCCGGCTCCTCGGTCTACGGACTGGACCTGCGCATCGCCAACCCCGCCTCCACCCTCGGCAGCCAGGTGTGTGGCGGCGACGCCGACTTCGGCATCGGCGCCCTCCCGTACCCCGGCGCCCCCACCCTGGCCGACTTCGACTACGCGGACATGAACGGCGACGCCGCCTTCGACACCGGCGACGTGCTGGTCGTGGACGCCGACGGCAGCGGCACCGCCAGCGCCGACGACATCGTCCTCAGCGGCGACGACGCCGGCACCGTCGTCACCGAGGGCCACGCCCTGCACGGAACGGTCCTGTGGGGGGGCTCCGGCGCCTACCCCTCCGGCTTCCCCACCCTGCTGGTCTTCGACGGCGACGGCGACGGCACCTACAGCCTCGGCGACCGGGTCTACCTGGAGACCAACGGCCACGGCCTGGCCACCGTCCAGGACGTCCGCCTCGGCCTCGGCGGCTCCTGCAGCCCCCCGTGCGGCCCCAACGACGGCGACTGCGGCGACCCCGAGCCGCTCGTGGATCCGGACGCCCTGCTGCCCGACACGTGCCAGACGCCGGACGCCACGGTGTTCGGCGCCGTCGGTGCGTTCGTCGGTTCCGTCATGGATGCCGTCCTGGGCCTGTTCGGACGCTAGGCGTCCGCGCGGCCCTCATCCGCCCCTCTCCCGTCTCCTCCTTCTTTCCCTCCTGCGTGCTTTTTCTTCGGCGACTTTATCTGTCTCCGAGAATCATTGGGGTCCCATGCGACTCGTGGTGGCCCTCGTGGCCAGCCTCCTGCTCCTGCCCTCGGCGTCGGCCCAGATCGACGGCTTCGGAACCGTCGTCACCTCCGAGGACGGCCTCTTCGTCAACAAGATCGTCACCGGCGGCCCCAACAAGATCACGTACTTCGATGCATCCAACAACGGTCTGACCCAGGACGACTCCATCTTCCTCTCCCGGACGAACACGCTCCAGGTGGGCGATGTCATCCTGAGTCACGACCTGAGCGAGCCCGCCGGCAGCCAACTGCCGGCCGCCCACAACCTGGTGGGCAACAGCGTCGTCTCCATCACGGGCAACATCGAGTTCTTCGACGCCGACGGCAGCGGCCACTTCAGCTTCGGCGACCTGGCGGTTTTCGACCAGACGGGCACGGGCAACGACAAGCTGGGCGTCCACGACCTGATTCTCTCGGGCCCCGACGCCGGTTTCTTCGCCAGTTCCAACATGCCGGGCTTCAACTCGCCGCTGGTGCGCCCCACGGGCGTCGTGTTCCTGTACCTGGACCTGGACGACTCCAACAGCTACAACGTCGGCGACGGCGTCTACGCCGACATGAACGACGATGACCACGCGACGGCCACGGACATCCGCATGAAGGGCTACAGCGACGAGCAGCCCTACGGCGAGGTGCTGAGCATCGAGTCCAGCGACGCCACGCTGCTGTTGGAGAACACCAACGTGCCCCAGTCCTTCGGCTACCTGGACGTGGACGACGACAACGACTTCGACCTGGACGAGCCGGCGTACCTGGTGCGCAGCCTCAGCAGCGTCGGCGGCACCATCCGCCTCAAGGACACGGAGTGGGGCGCGCCCGGGACGAAGGTGACGGGTTCCTCGAGCGACTCCAACAACAAGGAGAGCATCTCCGGGAACCTCCGCGCCACCGGCAACACGGACGACACCATCGAGGAGGGCGAGTTCCTCATCTTCGACGTCTCCGGCACCCAGTCCAGCGTCGCGGACCGACTGGACATCATCCTGTCGGGCCCCGACGCGGGCAAGTCGGTCCAGAACGTCGCCGGCCTCAACAACGCCGACCTGGAGTCCGTCTCGTCCAACTTCGGCTACATCGACGTGGACGGGGACCGCAGCTACGGCCTGCAGGACATCGTCTACTACGACGGCGACAACGACGACTACGTCAGCATCGGCGACGTGCAGTTGACCGACGCCGTCGCGCGCCAGCCTGCGCCCACGCCCGAGCCGGAGCCCGAACCCGAGCCGGAGCCGGAGCCGGAGCCCGAACCCGAGCCGGAGCCCGAGCCTGAGCCCGAACCCGAGCCGGAGCCCGAGCCGGAACCGGAACCGGAGCCCGACCGTGAGACGAGCGACGGCAACTCCGTGCCCGGCCCCGCCCCCGCGCTCGTTCTGGTGGGCCTGGGTGCGGCCGCCCTGCGCCGCCGCCGGAAGTAGGTC
>JANQNI010000344.1 GCA_028289805.1 Thermoplasmatota archaeon
CCCTGCACGCCGGGTTGGGCGCGAAGGCGGACGCCTTCACCCAGAACGACCTGCGCGGCCACCTCAAGGCGGAGCTGGAGAAGGACCTGGAGCGCATCCGCCGCGAACGCGCCAAGCCCCCCAAGCGCCGGGAGCAGCAGCGGGGCTTCGGGCCGCGCGGGCACGGCGGACCGGGCGGCCGGGGCGGCAAGCCCGGCGGCCGGCCCGGGGGCAAGCCGGGCGGTCACGGTCGCTCCGGCGGCAAGCCGCACGGGAAGCCCGGCGGAAAACCGGGCGGCAAGCCGTACGGCAAGCCCGGCGGGAAGCCGGGTGGAAAACCCGGCGGCAAGCCCCACGGCCGGGGCCCGCGCCGCGACGGCCGTGACGGCCCGCCACGCAAGAAGGGCCCCGGCGCCTTCCGCGGCGACGGCGGTCCCGCCCGACCTCCCGGAGGTGGGTCCAAGTGAGGCCCCTGAAGCAGCACGGCGTCTACGACGACCGCGGCTTCCTGTGGACCGAGAACCGCACGCCGGGCCAGAAGGTCTACGGGGAGCGGCTGCGACTCGCCAAGGGCAAGGAGTACCGAGACTGGAACCCCCACCGCTCCAAGGTGGCCGCCATGCTGCGGCTGCTGCCCGACGCGCCGTGGCTCGACCCCTCCAAGGACGTGCTGTACCTGGGCGCCAGCAGCGGCACCACGGTGAGCCACCTCGCCGACGTGCTGCGCCCCGAGGCGCTGCTGTACGCCGTCGAGTTCAGCCCCCGCAGCGTCCGCGACCTCCTGCACAACACCGAGAGCCGCACCAACGTCGTGCCCGTCCTCGACGACGCCGGCAAGCCCGAACGCTACGCCGCCTACCTCGACCGCCCCGTCGGCTGCCTCGTGCAGGACGTGGCGCAGCGGCACCAGGTGGACATCTTCCTGCGCAACCTGCCCTTCCTGGCGCGCGACGGCGTGGGGTACCTCTACGTCAAGGCCCGCAGCATCGACGTGGCCAAGCCCCTGGAGGCCATCTTCCAGGAGGTCGAGGCGCGGCTGCGGGACGCCGGCCTGCGCATCGTCGCCCAGGCCGACATGGACCCATACCACAAAGAGCACCGAGCCTTCGTGGTGCGTCCATGAGCACGGACCTGTCGGACCAGCGCGTCGTCGTCACCGGCGGCGCCGGCTTCATCGGCAGCCACGCCGTCGAGGCCCTCGCCGCCCGCGGCGCCCACGTCACCGTCCTCGACGACCTCAGCGGCGGCAAGACGAGCTTCCTGGAGTCGGTGCGCAACCAGGTGGACATCGTCGTCGCCGACGCCCGCGTCCCCAGCGTCCTCGACGACCTGCTGCGCGGCGCCGACGCCGTGTGGCACCTGGCCGCCAACCCGGAGGTTCGCACCGGCGCCACCGCGCCCGGCGACCACTACGACCGCAACGTGGAGATGACGTGGCAGGTGCTGGAGGCGGTGCGGCGCCACGACGTGGGACGCCTCGTCTTCACCAGCACCAGCACCGTCTACGGCGACGCCGCCGTGCGCCCCACGCCCGAATCCTATGGCCCCCTGCTGCCCATCAGCGTCTACGGCGGCTGCAAGCTCGCGTGCGAGGGCCTCATCGCCGCCCACGCGGCCACCTTCGGCTTCGACGCCCTGATGTTCCGCTTCGCCAACGTCGTCGGCCCCCGCTCCACGCACGGCGTCACGTACGACTTCGTGCGCAAGCTGCGCGCCGACCCCGACCGGCTGGAGATCCTCGGCGACGGCACCCAGACCAAGAGCTACGTCCACGTGGAGGACACCGTGGGCGGGATGCTCGCCGCCGCCGACGCGCACGGGGGCGGCGTGGACGCCTACAACGTCGGCAGCCTCGACGCCATCCCCGTCACCGCCATCGCCGACGCCGTCAGCGAGGTCCTGGGCGTGTCGCCGGAGTACGCCTT
>JANQNI010000359.1 GCA_028289805.1 Thermoplasmatota archaeon
GGTTCCCGCGTCGGGGCCGCCTGGCCCGTGCAGGACCAAACCACCACAACACCCAAGACCCACCCCCCGCCCTGCAAACCATGCGCTTCCAGCCCCTGCTCGTGGCCGGTCTGATGGCTGCACTGGCCCTCTCCGGCTGCCTCTCCAGCGAGGAGGAGACCGACGCCCTCCAGACGAACGCGGACGTGGACGCCCCGCCGTTCCTGGACTACACCCCCGTTGATCCGGACCTGGATCTGCCGCTGCTGGAGCAGTCGTTCCTCCTCGCCGGCGAGGGCGGGAACCAGATCTACGTCCGCGTCGTGCGCCCCGACACGGACGACCCCGTGCCCGTCATCACCCAGTTCACGCCGTACACCGCCCCCGGCCAGAACGCCATGCTCGACACGCTGATCGAGCCGGCCGTGCCCAACAACCAGGGCACCTTCGACCGCGAGTTCGTGCGCCGCGGCTACGCCTTCGCCTACGCGGACGTGCGCGGCACGGGGGACTCGGAGGGCTGCCTGGACCTGCGCGGCCAGCTGGACATCCTGGACGCCTGGCACCTGACCGAGTACCTGGGCACCCAGGAGTGGAGCAACGGCAAGGTCGGCTTCATCGGTGCCTCCTACCCCGGCAGCGAGGCCCACATCGCCGGCATCGCCAACAACGAGCACCTGGGCGCCATCGTCCCCGTCGTCGCCTCGACCTCGTTCTACCACTACCACCACAACGACGGCGTGCCGTACTTCGCCAACCACCTGGCCACCAACGCCGGCTACACCCAGCAGGCGGTGGCACCGACCCTGAACCCCGACTCGGGCGTGCAGAAGCTGGCCGACCAGCCCCTGTGCCCCAACGCCGAGAACGCCGTCGTGCACGGCATGGCCGACCAGACGGGCAGCTACTACGAATGGTGGATGGAGCGCAACCTGCGCGGCCAGGCCACCGAGGTCCAGGTGCCGGTGCTGATGGCGCAGGGCCTGGCCGACTGGAACGTCAAGCCGGACCACATCGCCCACTGGTTCAACGACCTGAGCCTGGCCGACGGTGCGGCCAAGACCCTCATCGCCGGCCAGTGGGGCCACCAGTACCCCGACGACGCCGACGACGCCTACGGCCCCTGGTACCACTACGTCACGGCGTTCTTCGACACGCACCTCAAGGGCATCGAGACCGGCATGTTCGAGCAGGACGTGGCGTGGGTGCAGGCCACCGACGGCACCTGGCACCGCAGCGGCGACTGGCCCCTGCTGCCCGAGCAGCGCTCCAGCCAGACCCTGTTCCTGCGACCCGAGGGCAAGGCTGCGCCCACGCCCGGCGACCCCGCCGAGGCCGCCCGCGCCTCCTGGTACGGCTGCGCCGACATGGCCGTGCTGGGCCAGAACGCCGAGGCGCCCGTCCAATGCCCCCAGGACGCTCCCCAGGAACTGGTCTTCCTGACGGCGCCGTTCGCCCAGGACACCCTCGTCTCCGGCGTGCCCCTGGTGAACCTGACCGTCGAGAGCGAGAGCGACTTCACGCACCTCATCGTCGTCGTCGACCGCCTGGACGGCAGCGGCAACGTCGTGCAGAGCAAGGAGAACTACGGCTACCTCAACCCCACCTTCCGCAACGGCCTGGAGGACCCCCAGCCGGTGCCGGTGGGCGAGCCGTACCGGGCCACCATCGACCTGTACCCCCAGGAGGACCTCGTGTCGGAGGGCCAGAGCCTCCGCATCACGGTGCGCAGCAACGACAGCGGCGCCATCGGGAGCTACAAGTCCGGCTGGAACCACCTCGTCTGGGACGGCGAGCACCAGAACACGCTGTGGCTGCCCCTGCGGCCGGCGGAGTGGGAGGGCGTGCGGCTGGAGCCGACGCAATAGGGCACCCCGCCACCACAACCGTCAAAGGGGGAGCGCGCCGCTGACCGGCGCATGCGCTTCCTCCCCCTGCTGGTCCTCTTCCTCTTGGCCCCCCACACGGCCCTGGCGGACGGGACCGCCTCGCAGACCCTGCCGTCCGCGCCGACGCCCGACCCCGCCATCCCCGCCGACGCCGTCCTGGCCCCCCTCGGCCACGACGCCCGCGCCATCGAGGAGACCCTGCGCCTGCCTGCGGCGACGTGGTACAACGACCGGGACGGCGACAAGCTGTTCGACTCCCTGGAGGCACGCTTCTCCAGCCTCGCCCCCGGCGCCGTGCTGCCCGTCATCGTCACGACGACCTTCGACGCGGACGTGCGGGCCACCCTGGCCGACGCGCAGGCTGCCGCGGTGCGGGCGGGGGCCGGCGACTTCGAGCCCCGGTACGTCTACGACGCCGTGGGCGGCTGGGCCGCCGAACTGAGCCTCGCCCAGGCGACGACCGTCGCGGGCCTGCCGGGCGTCCGGCAGGTGGAGTGGAGCCAACCCGGCGCGCCAGAGCTGGACACGGCCACGTACCACACGGGCGCCGACGCCGTGGTGGACCTGCTCGGCTTCGACGGCGACGCCGACGGGATGCCCGAGACCTTCACGGGCCAGGACGTCGTGGTGGCGGTGCTGGACACCGGCTTCCACGGCGCGCACAAGGACCTCAAGGACAAGTTCGTGACCTTCGTGGACTGGAGCGACGGCGGCAAGGAGGGCGGCGAACCCTACGACTCCGGCAGCCACGGCACCCACGTCGCCAGCATCGTCGCCGGCACGGGCGCGGCGCAGGCGAAGCACGCGGGCGTGGCGCCGGGCGCCGCCCTGGCGGGCTACCTCATCAGCAGCAGCGACACGAAGGCCGCCGCCATCGCCAGCATCGACCACGTCCTGGAACACCCCGAGCTGGGCGTGCGGGTGCTGACCATCAGCTTCGGCTTCGGCACCACCGTCGACGGCACGGACGCCCTGGAACTGGCCATGGACAAGGCGTGGGCCGAGGGCATTGTCAACTTCAAGAGCAC
>JANQNI010000364.1 GCA_028289805.1 Thermoplasmatota archaeon
GCCCGGCGTGTCGATCCACGTCATGCCGTCGACGGCGTATTCTTCGCACGCGACCGTGGAACCGCGCAGGTTGGTGCTGCGGCCGGGTCGGCCGCTGGCGGCATCGAGCAGGGCGGTCTTGCCGGCGCCCTCGGCGCCAAGCAGGAACACGGGGGCGTCCTGGCGTTCCGTCTGGAGGGCGACGGCGGCCTTCGCTTGGGTGTCTAGCATGCGCATTGGGTCTCACAACAGGTGGGGTCTTCGACGTACATCCCGGCCTCTTCCCAGGCGGCGACCATTTCGAGGGGGTCGCGGCCGAGCCGCGTCGCGATGGCCGCCGCGACGACGGGGGCGCGGGCGCGGAACTTGTAGATGAAGCAGAACGGGCTCTCCCCGTGCTGGACGAAGGGACCGTTCAGGAACAGGTTCGGCACGTCCTGGACTTCGTCGGTGTCGGGGTCCAATTCGGGTTGTTGGGTGCCCAGCAGCGGTTGGAGGAGGGCGAGGCTGCTGTCGTACCCGGTGGCGAGGAGCGGGGGCTTGGGCGTGGTGAAGGAGCGACGCCCCGCCTTGATGCGGTAGCCGTCCTTCGTCTCTGTGACCGAGCTGACTTCCGCGGAACGGAACCGGAGGCGCCCTTTGTGCTGCTGGAGGGTGTCCTGGAGTCGTTCTTGGGTGAAGGGACTCAGGCTGATGCTCGGTTCTGCGGATCGCTTGCCCCAGGCGGGTTCACGTCCGACGACGGTGACGCGCTTGCCGGCTGCGGCCAAGTGCATGGCGGCGTCGACGGCCGACTCGTAGCCTCCGATGACGGCGTGTTCGTCGCCGGGAACCTTGTGGAAGGCTTTGACCTGGCCGACGGGCATGCAGAGGTCCGCCCCTTCGAAGGGGCGCGAGGGGTATTGGAATTCGCCGGCGGCCCACACCAGGTACCTGGCTTGCAGTGGGCCCTTGGACGTGTCCAGGTGGAATCGGGCGTCGCCGTTGTGGTGCGTCTCGACCGAGTGGACGTCCACGCCGGTCCGGACGGGCAATTCCCAGTGCTCGGCGACCTGGCGGAGGTACTTGGCGTACTCGGCACCGGTGGGGTGTTCGCAGCCGAGCGTGTATGCGACGGAGGTCTCGGGGTGGATGCTGTTGAGGTCCGTCATCCCGAAGCCGTTGGACGGAAAACTCGGCGTCAGCAGACGCGTCTCTTTGGGCCACCGGTCGAACGAGGCGCCGATTCCGTGCCGATCCACGACCAGGAAATCCTCGACGCCTGCCGCCTGGAGGGCGCATGCGACGCCCAACCCTGCCGGGCCGGCACCTACGATGACGACGTCGTAGGCGCGACGGGGTTCTGCCTTTCTGGACACAACGGGGCCGCGACCTACGAGTTAATAGTGATTTTCCAAGGATTATGAAACGTGGGGGGCTGGGTTCGCAGTGGGCAAGCAAACACTGGTGGACGCACGGGGCTTGGATGGCCGTGGTGCCCGCGAAGAACGTTGGGTCCTCCATGCCCACCAACCCGGCCACCCCCTCGGGCGCGCGCTGGGTGTCCCTCGTGTTCGTGCGCACGCGCCGCCACGTCGTCGCCGTAGACCTCGCCCGCCTGGGCCTCCGGGCAACTCGCCGCGTCCGAGCCAGCAGCATCCCCAACTGACCCCCACCACATCGGCCCAAAAGCATCGAATCCTTTCCTGAAGCCGGGGCTTCGTATTTAGAAAGGCTTCCCAGCGTTTCCCGACCAACCATGTGCCCTTATTGGCGGCGCCTGTGTGTCGCGCTCGTGCCATGAGCCCCGCGTCTGCGGTGACTCATGGTGCGGTGGTGCCCCATGAACCGATTCCTCGTCGCTTCCCTCTCTGCCCTGGCGCTCCTGGCCGTGCCCTCGGCGTCGGCCACGGACGCACCCGCACCCATGAACCTCCACGCCGAACCCCTGGACGACGGCGTCTTGTTGTCGTGGCAACCCAGCCCCGGAGCCAACCCCAGCGCATACCGCGTCTACGTCGATGGAACCCCCCACACCACCACGGACCAAACCACGATGTACGCCCCCTGGGCCGCCACCTACGCCGTCACCGCCCTCTACGAAGACGACGAAAGCGCCCCCACCTGGACGAGCGGACTCCAGGCATCGCCGACCTGGATCGCCCTCGAGCCCGACGTGGACGTTCTGAAGTGCCAGAACTTCCCCATGGGCATCGACCCCGACACGCCCCCCTTCGTGTTCATCGGATTCCAAGAGGAGTGCTACCTTTGGCTCTGGGAGAAGCTTGGCGTCACCCCCAGCGGCCTCCTCTCCAAGCTTCCGGTGCCCACCATGCGGGACCTCCAGACACTCGTCCACTTCGAGCCGGAGTAGGTTCGTATGAAGTCCCACGTCGTCGTCTTGGCCGTCTTGATGCTCGTCTTCCTTCCTACTGCGAGTGCGACAAGCATCACGGGCCAGATGACCGTAGACTCCGCCGAACTCCACGACATCGAGGGCGCGGCCCAACTGGTGTCCCTGAAGTTCCTCGCCGACAACGGCACCCTGCCCACGGGCTTCCACGTCCAAGCCGAATCCCTACGCCTGGAACTGGACCAAACAGCCTACTCGGCCGTGGTGGATTCGGAGCGCGTCGATTACGACTACACCACCACGCCGAGCAACCACGCTCAAGCCGTTATCGCCCCCATGCCCAGCGGGCCCGAGGTCAGGTGGGGCCTGGAGGCCGCTCCTGGCCGCGAGCCGCCCCGCGTCGCAATCTCATCTGCGTGCGTAGGTGTTGACTCCGCGACATTTGACACGGTGGCCTCAACCACGGTGGTCAACCGAGCCGAACGCCCCGACCGCAGCACGTCCGTCGCGGACGCCCTGCGCTTGCGTCCGTGCGCTGAAACCACGCTCGTCATCACGGGCGACTTCCTCTTGTCGCTGTGGGATTGGGACTTCCACCTCAACGCCGACGACGGTGGCCACGTCATCGAGACGGGCGTCCACCCCCGAAGCGACGGCCTGGGCGACCAAGCAACCGAAGCCTACCTCTACGCCCGCAACGCCACCCTCACCACCACCATCGACTCCGACCCTGCCGCCTTCTTCGTCAACGACGCCACCCTCGACGCTGCCGCCGCGCGCCTCTTCAATGCCCGCGGTGCCCTCGACCTGGGCGGCCAGGGCCTCACCCTCGCCGGCGACGAGCTGGACCTCCGAGGCGACCTCCGACTCGACCTGGACGGCACGGACGCCCGAGCCCCGTATCGGGTGTTTGCCAGTGGCGCCACGGCCACCGACCCCCTGGCCGGAGGCGGTGTTCGGCTCAACGGGGAATGGGTCTCGTCCACGACGCCCGTTCCGCAGTCGCCCCTTGGGGGTGCGTCTTCGTGGCTCCAAGCGCCCCCCTACGCCCTCGCAGCGGGGTTGCTTCTCGTGTTCCTCTTCCGGCCCATCGTGGCGTACCGAAAGGGAATCCGAGACACGTTCAAGATCGACATCACGCCCAAGGGCTTCCGGCAGACGTGGGCCGCCGGAAACGTCTACCTCGCAAGCCAACAGATCCACCTCGGCCGACCCCGCCGGACGGTGCTGTACGCGAAGCTCGCCCGCTGGGCATGGCCCAGCCTATCCGACGGCCCGTTCATGGTCGGACTGGCCCGCCTGAAATACGGCGCCATCGCGCAAGCCAAGGAAGACCTCCAATACGCCTACCGTCGCGCCAAGACCAGCGAGACCAAAGCCCTCATCTGCTGCCTCATCGCCAAGGCCGCATTGGACCTTGGAAAAGAACAGGACACCATCCAGCGGTGGTTCAAGAGGGCAAAGAAACACCACCCCACCGTGGTGGGCGCGTTCCTCTCCGAACACAACCTAGGCGTAGACCATTCCAACGACGGATTCGCCTAATCCCGAGCAAGGCGCTCCAAATCCTCGCCAAACTCCGCTTCATCCACCTGCTTCATCTGCACGATGTACGCATCCAGCTCCTCCTGCAAAACAGGATGGCTCTGCTCCATCTGCAAATACCGGGCAAGCTCACTGCGGCCCGCCCCCTCCACGAACTGCGACACACTGCGCCCCAGGTACGGGTGACGCGCCAGCAGGGCCTCGATGGCGAAATAGAGGTCCGCGTTGATACTGGCGTTCTTGGTGTTGCCACCCGGCATACAACCCCCGCACCACGACGCCCGGTAAGAAGCCGCCACACTCAAGTTCTCCACACATCCAGAATCACACCCATATAGGATGGTCGAATACAACGCAATATGCGAGTAAACGACCGGCCGCGGTTTGGGGCGGGCCCCACGCCCGCCAGAGGCGTTCACGCTGAACACACGCAGAGACACCCCGCCCATTGGGGTGTCGGCTCCGGCCCGCGCAGCGTCTCCTGTGTGGGTCGGGGTCACGATGGGTTCTTCGCCGAAGCAGGAGATGGAGTTGGCGGGGAGTGGCCATGATTCGGTTGCCCCCTACTCGGAAGCCTCGCGTGCATCGCGTGGGCCGAGAACACCGGCTCTACCCCACGGGGGGTTCGTGGGGGGATTTGGCGGAGCAGGAACCCGACTCCGAGATGGAGGCAGTGTATTTGTTGTTGCACATGGGCCTCATGGAGGCATGGCAAGACAACCAGGGCCGGATTCGTTTCTACGACGCGAAAACGGGCCAGGAGTGGCGGTCGTGACGCGGGGGTTTGCATCCGCCGCCTTGGATGTCGCCGATCTCCGGGTCCTGACTCCCAATGGCGCATTGGGGTGGGAGGGTCTTGCCGCTGTCAACCCCCACATGGCCACCCGACTATGCCAAGCACATGCTGCTTCGGCGTTGTGCATCGACGGATGGAATCGCGTCTGGGCCTACGACGAAGACGCGGGGCGCATGAAGCGTCGACCCAGCCTCGACGTGCTACACCACCTCGTAGGGCAGGGGCTGCACGCCGAACCCGTCGAACAATACCTCCTGAAATGGGCAACCCACACACCGGAGTCGGCATGACCTCGTCCCGCGTGGACACCACGAGACCCACGCCCCGGCCCCATGCAAGACGCCCGGAGCCGGCACAACTCCACCCCGTGGCCATCCTTTGGCCCCCAGGAGTGGCTCCATGAAACTCCACCCCAGCCTCGTCCACGCTGAAGCAGTGCTGGATGCACGCGGTACTGCCGGACAAATCGTGGCGGCGGTGCGGGCGTCGCCGGGGTTGCCGGTTCGGGGGCTACTGCATCGCGTGCGGT
>JANQNI010000035.1 GCA_028289805.1 Thermoplasmatota archaeon
GGGGCAACCTGGTCGTCGCCGCGTGGCTCAGCGCCAACCAGGCCGGAACCGAGCAGGGCGAGGGCCTCCAGACCCGCGTGCGCACCAGCACCGACGGCGGCGAGACCTGGGCGCCCAGCGTCCTCGTCGACCCCGCCACGCCGGAGGAGGACCACGTCTTCCGCTCCTGCGAGTGCTGCGGCACCGGCGTCCAGGTGGACGAGGACGGCGCCACCTACGTCTCCTGGCGCAAGCGCTTCTGGGACGGCGACGAGCAGATTCGCGACGTCATCGTCGCCACCGGAACGAACGGCACGGACTTCGGCGCCCCCGTCAAGGTCCACGACGACCGCTTCGTCACCAGTTCCTGCCCCCACAGCGACCCGATGATCCACCTCGACGACGACGGTCGCCTGCACAGTGTCTGGTGGACCGGCGACCGCGCCGGCTTCGGCATGAAGTACGCCCACAGCGACGACGGCACCTCCTGGAGCGAACCCGTGCGCCTCCAGGGCAACGCCCCCAGCGGCCAGGCCGCCGTCAGCGTCGACTTCGCAGGCCGCGCCTGGATCTTCTGGGAGGACAAGACCCAGAGCCCCTTCCACATCCGCGCCGCCGTCGTCCACCCCGACGGCGTCTACGAGCCCCTCGGCCTCGTCGGCCCCGGCAAGCACCCCCACTCGGTGCCCTTCGAGAACGGCTTCCTGCTCGTCTACGAGGACGATGGTTCCGTGCAGGGCCTCACGGGCCGCTTCGACCTGCCCGGCATCGAACTGCTGGCCGACCGCGTCGTCGGTGCCTCCCCCCTCGAGGTCACCTTCACCGTGGACCGGCCCGAGAAACCGGTGGCGTCGTGGAGTCTCGACTTCGGCGACGGCGAGGGCACCGGCGAGCGCGACGATTCCTTGCCGTTCAAGCTCACGCACACCTACGCCACCGGCACCCACGTCGCCCGGCTCGAGGCCACGTTCGAGGACGGGTCCACGGCGTCGCTGGTGCGGGGCATCCAGGTCAGTGCGCCCGTGCGGACCCTGCCGCTGCCGGAGCAGTTGGTCTTCGAGGAGGGGCCGCTCGCGATCTGCCTCGGCAGCCTGGCCAGGTTTGGTCCCACGGGGGCCACCTGCGCGAGCCTGGATGCAGGCCCGGAGGCGCCCCCGGCGGACGGATTCTGGGTCTCGCTGGACGAACGCTACTGGGGGCTTGGGGCCGACGTGGTCGGTCACGACGCCAACCTGAACGACGTCTATCCCGGCCGCTGCCTCTACCTGGACGCCGACCTCGTTCGCCTGAACGACGACGCCTTCCTCGCCCCCTGCTCGGGCACGGTCCCGGAGGGGGCGGCGTGGGCGTTCGTCTTCGTGACCAACGGCAACAGCGCCGTCGACCCCGTGATCCTGACGTTTCGGCCGCTGGAGTAGATTCGCCGCCCCCTCGGCCGGGCCGGCGGGGGCTCGGAGCGTTCCCTGCCTCCTGGGCGGGCGCCTGGAGGGGGCCGAGTGTTCGATTTTTGACAAAGAGCTTAAGTCCCCCAGCCCCATGCTCAACTCGTCGGCGGCCCGGGACCGGTACCGGGCCTCTCCGACGCACAAACGGAGAGATCAACATGGACATCCGCAGCACCAACACGACCAGCGCCGCCCACTGCCCCCACATCGAGATCACGACCGACGTCGTGGGCCTCATCGAGCACAACATCGAGTCCTGCCTCTAACCAGGCGCTCACACGCATCGACAACACACCCTCCTCCCCCTCTCCCCCCGCTTGCGCTCCACAGCGACCAAATCCCGTTCTTCGCCTCCCCTTCGACCATGGCCAACAGACTCCTCTGGGTCGGCGGCGGCCTCGCCGTCCTCGCCGTCGCCTTCCTCGTCCTGTCCGACCCCGCCTCCGAGGAGGCCGCCCCCGACTGGAGCGAGCCCCGCCTCGGCTCCGCCGACGCCCCCCACGAGGTCATCTACTACTTCGACTACCAGTGCCCCCACTGCAAGCACTTCGAGGAGTCCCCCGAGTTCGAGGCCCTCCTCGCCGACTACGTCGAGGCCGGCGACGTGCGCATCACCTTCCACGTCCTGCCCGTCTTCGGCCCCGACAGCCGCGGCCTCGCCCAGGCCAGCCAGGAGGTCTGGAACCAGGACCCCGACGCGTTCTGGACCTGGCACACCGCCGTCTTCGAACGCCAGGCCGTCCCCGACAGCGGCTGGGCCGCCAAGGGACGCATCCTGGAACTGACGGCCGGACTGGAACTGGGCCTCGACCTGGACGCCCTGGAGGCCTCCTTCGACGACCGCACCCACGCCGCCGAAGCCCAGGAAGACGCCCAGCAGGGCCAACGCGCCGGCGTCTCCGGCACCCCCTCCCTCGTCATCGACGGCCAAGCGTTCCTCGCCGAGGACACCGAGGCCGTGCGCAGCGCCCTCGACGCGATGGTCCATGCAGGTTGACCGCCCCCGCCTCGTGGCCGCCGCCACGGTCGTCACCACCGTCGCCACCCTCGGCAGCATCACCCTCAGCGGCCTCCCCGCCTTCGGGTGGAAGGCCGTCGGGCTCATCCCCTGCGAACTGTGCTGGTACCAGCGCATCCTCATGTACCCCCTCCCCGCCCTGCTCGGCTGGACCCTCTGGACGCGCACCTGGCGCAACCTCCCCCTCCTGGTCGGCATCTCCGGCCTCGGCGTCCTCGTGGCCGCCTACCACACCGCCGTCCAACTCTGGCCCAGCCTGGAGGCCGGCCAGTGCAGCGTCGGCTACTGCACCATCGTCCTGTACGAGTTCCTGGGCTTCACCATCCCCCAACTCAGTCTCATCGCCTTCACCCTCGCCACGCTGCTGCTCGTCGCCGCCCTCCGGATTGCGCAGGACGCTGTGGAGTCCGAGGCGGACGCGGGGGCCGCGTGAGCACCGCCGTGCTGCTGCCCGGAGGCGTCGTCGTCGCGGACCACGCCCCTGCCGCACGCGGCACGCCCACCCTGCGCCTCCTTGAGGTGGGCGACGCCACCGTCGTCCTGCACGGGCCCCCCGACGCCGTGGCGGCCGCCGCCGACGCCCTGGACGACGCGACCGCCGCCGGGAACGACCCGAGCGACCCCGACGTCCTGCGCGCCACCCTGTCGCGCCTGTGCGCCGAGCACACCCGCAGCGTCGTCGCCGCATCCGACCTCGCCGACGCCGTGCGCCGCGGCCGGCTCCTGCGCGCCGCCACCACCGGCCCGGCCCCGCACGGCGTGGCCTACGTCAGCGAGTGGGGCGACGTGGAGCACCGCGACGCACCCTGGACCCTCCTGGGCACCGCCGAGCACCCCGTCCGCGTCCTGCTCCAGGCCTACCGGTCCCTGCCCGACCCCCTCCTGGCGGCCTACTGCGCCCTGCGCGACCTCGACGGCCTCGGCATCCCCGGCAGCCCCGGACGACCCCTCCTCCACGGCACCGACGCCACGGCGCAGGGACTGGAGGCCCGCCGCGCCGCGCTGCACCAGCGCATGGCGGAGGCCGCTGCATGACCCTCGTCCTCGGCGTGGCGTGCCCGGACGGCGTCGTCCTCGCCGCCGACGACCTGCACCACCGCCTCCACGCCCTCCCCGGCGGCCTCGCCCCCGCCAGCGAGGACGCCACCAAGGTCCACGCCGTCGGCGCCCACGCCGTCGCCCACGCCGGCGACGTCCCCGTCGCCCAGGACGCCCTGCGCCGCGCGCGTACCACTCCCGACGACCCCACCACCTGGGACGCCCTGGCCCTGGCCGCCGTGGACGACGCCGGCCGCCGCCACGCCCACGTCCT
>JANQNI010000045.1 GCA_028289805.1 Thermoplasmatota archaeon
GAGGCGGAAGCGGTCGTCCTCCACCTGGAAGCGCCACGCGAAGTCGAGCATCCGCGCCTCGTCGTCGATGCGCGTCTGGCCGTGGGTCGCCACCATCTCGTCCAGCACGGGACTGGGGCAGTACTCGACCTGGTCGGCCACGGCGACGAGGTGCTTGTGTTCGCCGTTGAGGTTCAGGTACTCGTGGGCGACGCCGGCGGCGCTGATGCCCTGCCGGATGACGCCCTGGGTGCGCGTGTCCAGCTCGTCCCACAACTCCGCCGACTGCTGGTGGTGGTCCAGGTAGACCACGTCCTGCCGCTCGGCCTTCGCCTTGTCGTTGAGGGTCTTGATGAGGCGCGGCGTCAGCCCGAGGTCCACGAGGTAGAACGTCCGGGTGCTGATGTCGCGGCGCAGGTGGTCCACGGCCATGTCGCCGCTGGGGACGAAGGTGACCCGCGTGCTGGGGTCGTGGGCGAGGAACATCGCCGCAGAGACGATGCCGTCCACGTTGCCGCGCGTCAGGAGGTGGGTCCTGCGGTCGTCGTGTTTGCGGAGTTCCGGGACGGACATCCCCGTGTAGCAATCGTCGGCCGGGTGCTAAAGTCCTACGATTTGGAGTGAACCGGTGGGCTTTGTCCGCAGACCGTGCATCGCGCGTCGGCGGGGGCGGGGTTGCCGCAGTGGACGCACCACCGCTGATCTGCCCCGACGGGGTCGAAGAGGCCCGGCATGGGGGGGACGGGGAGCAGGACGCGCCGCCAGAAGGGCAGGAGGCTCAGGCCGAGCAGGAGGGCGACGAGGAACGCGAAGCCCGCGACGACCTCGGCCCAGCCCTGCTCCAGGCCGCGGCCCAGGAACCCAAACAGGAGCCCCGCGGCGACGGCGGCCAGCAGCACCCACACGCGCGTGCGCACGGCGCGCCAGTCGCCGGGCCGACTTTAAGCCGTTCCAGCGGGGGGCGCGGGCGCCCGCAGCCGCGTCCACGCCTCCTGCTCCACCACCTGCAACGCGCCGGGGACGACGATGCAGTGCAGGGGGGCGCCGAAGTCGAGGTCCTTCAGGGCGCCCAGGGGGCCGGTGACGCAGTGGGCGTCGCCGCCGGCGCGCGCCACCACGCCGACCTCGGTGTCGGGGCCGAACCAGTCGTCGCCGGTGGCCTCGGCCAGCCGCAGCAGCAGGTCGAGGCCCTCGCCGGCGCGCATGAAGTAGGGCTCGTGGGCCTTGATGTCCAGCAGGACGAGGGTGTGCAGGCCGAGTCCGTGGTTCTCCCGCACCGCGTCGAACGGGCTGGTGGGCATCCAGTTCTCCTCCGGCCGGACGAGGGTGGTGGTGCGGCCGAACTTGTAGTGCTGCAACCCCAGCAGGCCGGGCGCGGCGCTGTAGATGCTGGGGGCGTGGACCACGTGGACGGGCACCCCGGCGTCGTGGGCGCGCACCATCAGGTCCGTGTGCGTCGTGGCCGTCAGGGGGTCGCCCGCCGTCAACAGGGCCACCTCGCGCGTCTTCGCCTCCTCGACGATGGCCTTGCCGCCGGACTCGACGCCCTCCCGGTCCAGCACCGTCACGGGCTTCTCAAGAAACGCCTCCAGGGCCGCGTGGTCCGTGCCGCCGAGGATGGCGGTGTAGAACTCGGCGTAGACCGCGTCGCAGGCGCGCACGCGCTGGAGCCCCTTGACGGTGATGTCCTCCACGTCGTGCAGTCCGAGGCCGATGAGGTGCAGGG
>JANQNI010000064.1 GCA_028289805.1 Thermoplasmatota archaeon
TCTATCGGTGGGCCCTGCGGGGCGACCCGGTCCGCGTCGTGTTCCAGAACCCCGACGACCGCGACCTGTTCGTCGCCCGACGCCTCGTGGGCCCGTCCCGCACCCACGTCGTGCCCGGCTCCGGCGTCGACGTGGACGCCTACCGCCCTTCCCCGCTGCCGGAGGCGCCCGTGGTGGTGCTGCCGGCGCGGATGCTGGAGACCAAGGGCGTGGCGGAGTTCGTCGAGGCCGCGCGGCTGCTGCGGGCGCGCGGCGTCCCCGTCCAGCCGGTGCTGGTGGGCGCCCCCGACCCCGACAACCCCGCCAGCATCCCGGAGGCGCAGCTGCGCTCGTGGACGGACGAGGGCGTCGTGGCGTGGTGGGGACACTGCGAGGACATGCACGCGGTCTTCTCGGCGGCCCGCGTGGTGTGCCTCCCCAGCCACGGCGAAGGCGTCCCGATGGCGTTGCTGGAGGCGGCGGCGTGCGGGCGGCCCCTCGTGGCCACGGACGTTCCCGGCTGCAGGGAGGTGGTCCAGGACGAACGGACGGGCCTGCTCGTCGCCCCCCGCGACCCCGACGCCCTGGCCGACGCGTTGGATCGGGTGCTGGGCGACGCGGCCGGCGCGGCGCGGATGGGGGCGGCGGCGCGGCGCCTCGTGGAGGACCGCTTCGACCGTCGTCTGGTGCACGAGCAATACCTGCGGTTGTACGCGTCCCTCCTGGAAGACCCCGGCGCGCCCCCACCCCCGTCGGAGCAGCCCAGAAACGTGAAGAGCGTCACGTCGTACGAGGCGTCGTGACCGTCCTGGCCTACGAACTCAACGAGGTTCCGTGGCGCGTCCTCGACGACCACGTCGCCCGCCGGCCGGACGGTGCGTTGGCCCGCCCCCTGGCGGAGGGGGCCACGTCCACGACGCGCACGGCGGACGAGGGCCACCTGAGCCCGTGGGTGACGTGGCCGACCCTGCACCGGGGCGTGCCCAACACCCGGCACGGCATCGCCCACCTGGGCCAGGACCCGGCGACGTTCCGGTTCGACCCCGTGTGGCGCGTCGCCCGCCGCGCCGGGCACTCCGTCGGCGTCTTCGGAGCGTTGCAGGGCTGGCCGCCGGGAGACCCCGGGCCGGGCGGGTTCCACGTGCCGGACACCTTCGCCCCCGACTCGGCGTGCCTGCCCGACCGGTTCGAGGCGTTCCAGCGGTTCAACCTCCAGAACGCGCGCCGGAGCGGCCGCGTCGTCGGCTCCCTGGACCTCCGGTCCCTGGGACTGGTGCCCCGGCTCCTGGCCTTGGGCGTGCGGCCGTCGAGTCTTGCGCTCGCGGCGCGGCAGTTGCTGGCCGAGCGTCGCACGCCGACGTTGCGCCACCGCCGACCTGCGTTCCAGTCCGTCCTTGGCTTCGACGTCTTCGAGCGGGCGTGGCGACGCGGACGGCCCGCGTACGCCAGTTTCTTCACGAACCACGTCGCCGGCTTCATGCACCGGTTCTGGCGCGCCGCCTACCCGGACGACTACGCCGAGCGCGTCGAGGGGGAGGAACCGTACGCCGACGCCATCGCCTGGGGCATGGACCTGGCGGACGCCCACCTGGAGCGGTTGCTGCGCATGGCCCCCGACGCCACCGTGGTGGTGGCCAGCAGCATGGGACAGGCGGCCATCCGCCCCAGCAAGGACACCCGGGGCGCCCGGGTGGCCGACGTGGACGCCCTCGTCTCGGCCGTCGGCTGGTCCGGCGAGATGGAACGCCGGCCGGCCATGGAACCGCAGACGGCGCTGCACGTCCCCGACGACGACGCGCGGGCGGACCTGGTCTCCCGCTTGGGTGCCCTGCACGGCCCCGACGGCGGGGCGCTCTTCGAGGTGGACGAGGTGGGTCCCACCCTGTCACTGACCCTGCGCGTGGGTGCGGCACTGGCCGAGGACCCGCGGGTGCGGACGGCCTCCGGGGAGACCCTGCCCGCCGCCGCGCTGGGGTTGGAGCACATCGAGGCGGAGACGCCAGGCACCGCGTACCACATCCCGGAGGGCATCCTGCTGGTGCGGGGTCCGGGTGTGGAGCCGGACGCCGGCAGGGCCCCGGTCAGCGCCCTCGACTACGCCCCGACCCTGCTGGGCCGGTTGGGCGTGCCCGCGCCGGAGTCCATGGAGGGCCGTGACCTCCTGGCCAGCGCGCCGGCCGTCGTTCAGCCCCAGAACAGGTAGGCCAGCAGCACCAGCGCCGCGTAGACGGTCATCCCCGTCCACATCAGGACCACCACCTTGGGCTCGGTGTGCCTGCCGCTGCGCATGGCGATGTGGGTGAGGCTGTGGATGGGGCCGTCGTAGTGGAGGGTGCCGTCGGGGGAGACCTCCTGGGCGAAGCTCTGGGTGCTGAAGCGGCCGCGGGCCTTGAGGAAGAACTCGGCGACGTGGGGCAGGAACAGGAGGGCCGACCAGAACTCGATCTTGCTGAGCATGGAGGCGGCCGCGAGGGTCGCGCCGACGAACAGCGTGAAGGTGTCGCCGGGGAAGATGCGGGCGGGGTAGAGGTTGTAGGCGAGGAAGCCGACGAGGGCCCCCAGCAGGGGCACCAGCAGGACGAGGCCCAGGACGTCGCCCGAGGCGAGGGCCATGGCGCTCATGGCGCCGCCGATGATGACGGCGAGGCCGGCGCCG
Organism: Thermoplasmatota archaeon; assembly: GCA_028289805.1. Classification (GTDB taxonomy): domain Archaea; phylum Thermoplasmatota; class E2; order JACPAO01; family JAHFTW01; genus JANQNI01. Next base: position 2,636 of record JANQNI010000064.1, read on the forward strand.
AGGCCGTTGAAGCCCTCGAGCATGTTGAAGCCGTTGCTGGCGGCGGCGACGCCCAGGGGGATGAGGATGAGGGCGTACAGGACCCCGAAGTCGTAGGCGAACAGGCCGAAGTCAACGACGAAGTCGTCGGCGTACAGGACGAGGGGGATGCTGAAGCCAATGGGGATGAACGCCTTGAACTGCTGCCGCAACCGCACCAGGTCGTCCAGGACGCCCGTGATGGCGGCCCCTGCGGCGACGATGAGGCCCACCAGCACCAGGGACTCCTGGGTCCGGTTCAGGTCGCCCAGGGCCAGCACGAGGAAGACGGCCGCGTTGAAGGAGAGGAAGACGGCGAGGCCGCCCATCTCCGGCACCTCGGGGCGACCGGGCTTGTTGATGTCCCGGCCGACGATGCCTGCGCCGCGCAGCTTGCGGATGGCCATCGGCATGACGACGAAGACCGCCGCGAGGGCGACGAAGAAGCCCACCACCAACGCCTTGCGGATCCCGAACAGGGTGTCCAGCGTGTCGATGAGGGCCACGGCGAATCCACGCCCTGGCAGGGTTTAAGCGGCGCGGAGCGGCAACGCGGGGAGCGCGCCGTGGACGGAGCCGGGCGGGGCGAGGGAGGGGAGCAGCGGCCCTCGTCCCCCGTGCCAAACCTTGTCCCCCGCGCGGGCCAAGGCCCTCCGATGCGCCGCCCCGCCGCCCCGGTCCTCGCCGTCCTGTTGGCCCTGCTGTTGGCGCCCGCCGCCTCCGCCGTCTACGCGCCGCAGCTCTACTTCCTGGCGCCGCCGACGGACGACCCCCTGGAGGGGGGGTTGGCGACCGAGCAGCCCACGGGCAACGTCAGCGCCTCCGTCCTCGTCGCCGCGTTGCCGGCCGACGCCGCGAGCGCCACCTTCGTCGCCCCCGGCGCGCCCAACGCGACGCACGTCCTGGGCCGCGTGCTGGTGGGCCTGTGGACGGACGCGGGACTCGCCGCCGGCAGCGTCGAGGCGCGCTTCGTCCTCGTGGACGCCGACGGCGCCGTGACGACGGTGGGGCAGGCCGCCCAGCCGGTCAGCACGGACCCCAGCCAGGCCCCGGAGCCGACGGCGCTCCTGCCGCCGGACCCCACGGACCCCCAGGGTTCCGTCTTCCACGTCGCGATGCAGGCGATGCCCCTCTTGCAGA
>JANQNI010000141.1 GCA_028289805.1 Thermoplasmatota archaeon
GGTAGGTGAGGCTCAGCACGGCGATGAGTGCGATGCTGCCGGCGGCCAGGACGCCCATCTGGCGCAGGTAGGGGCTGGCGCTGGTGCCCAGCGTCAGGAGGCCGACGCAGGTGGTGAGCGTCACGAGGACGATGGGGACGCCGAGGGCCTTGCCCAGGTGCCGGCCCAACCCCCTGCCGAAGTCGCGCCGGTCGCTGCGGGCCTCGGAGAGGACGTGGATGGAGTAGTCGATGCCGTTGCCCATGACCAACGGCAGGATGGCGAAGTTGAGGACGTTGAACGGCACGCCGAGCCAGCCGAGGGTCCCGACGGTGAGCACCAGGCCGAGGCCGAGGCTGGTGAACCCGCCGAGCACGGCGGCGGGGCGGCCGGCCGACAGCAGGAACAGCACGAAGACGAGGCCGACGCCGAGGGCGCCGAGGACCGCCATGTCGCGGTACATGATGCCGTTGACGTGGTGGGTGACGGACGCCACCCCGACGGGCTCGGAGCGCTCGGCCGAGAGCGTCGACAACTCGAGGGTGGCGTGGGCGTCCGCCACGGCGTCGGTGACGCGGCCCCCGACCTCGGTGGCGTCCAGGGTGAAGGGGGGCGCCTGGAAGTTGAAGCCGAGGTAGCCGACGCGGCGGTCGGGCGTCATGGAGTAGTCGAGCAGTTGCGGCTGCGTCTGCACCGCCGCCTGGATGGCCAGCGCCAGCTCCTCGTCGGAGTCCGGCAGCCGCGCCTCCTGCGGTTCCTCGCCGCGGCCCCGCTCGATCTCGTACTGGGCCAACTGCACGAAGCGCACGGGGCCGAAGACGCCCGTGAGTTCGGGGACGCGGTCGGCCACGAAGTCCACAAGCCGCTCCTGGTCGCGCAGGCTGTCGGGCGACAGCAGCCCCTCCGGCTCCGTGCCGTCGTAGAGTAACAGGGTGCGCTCGAAGTTGACGAGCCCGTCCAGGCGCTCCACGCCGGTCAGGAACGCCGCCGCGTCCGGGTCCTGGGGGTCCACCCACTCCGTCATGCGGTTGTGGACGCTGAGCTGGAACAGGCCCGGCGTGGCCAGGAGGCCCAGGAGCAGCGACGCCGCCAGCACGGCGCGCCGGTGCCGGACGCTCCACGACACGGCGCCTTCCACGCCGCGCTCCAGGGCGCGCGCCAGGCGGGGCTGGGCCACGGCCGCCGCGAGGCGGGGGCGCGCTTCAGGGTTGTGGCGGGGGTGCCAAGGCGCTGGGGCGGGGTGCGGGGTCGTCACGTCCTTCAAGCCGACCTCCGTCGTCGCCGCGTGCGCAACCCCTCCGGGTGGACCCGCCGCGACTCCCTGGTGGTCCTGGCCAGCTACGCGGCCCGGCCGCCGCGCATGGGGTTGCCGCCGCAGCGGGAGTTGGAGCGCGTCGCCTCCCTGCTGCGCATGCCCTTGGACGCGGTGCGGGCGCGGATGCTGCGCTTCGCCGGCCACGACCCCGACAACCCCACCGCGTGCGCCGAGCCGCTCGGGCCCCGCGACCGGCGCCTGTGGGAGACGTACCGGGGCGACGTGTTGCGGCTGATGGCGGACGCGGAGTGGGCGGTGGAGGAGGGGAAGTTCCGGCCGCGCACCCTGTTCGGGGACGGCGATTAGGCCTCGCCAGGCGCCGGCCCGTAGAGCCGCTTGGGCCACTCGGAGCCGATGCTCCACGCCTGCTGCTCGGACAGTTCCCCGTTCTGCATCAGTCCCAGCACGCGCTTGGGCACGGTGTCGCAGGGCATGACGACGTTGGGCCGCGTGGGCTCGTCGATGTAGTCCGTCTCCAGGAGGAAGCGGCCTTCGGGGCTGCCCGCGAGCGCCTTGCGGATGTTGCTGCGGCCTGCGATGACGCTGGGCACGAGTCCGTGGTGCTCCGGGTCCCGCACCAGCGGGCCGCAGTAGTGCTTGATGACGCGGTCGCGGGCGAGTCCGGCCCGGTCGGCCATGGCGCCGAACTCCGCCATCTGCGTCGGCTCCGTGTGCTCCGTGTGCAGCATGACGGGCACGCCCACGTCCCGGGCCCGGCCCATGCCGTACTCCAGCAACGCGTTGCTGCGCGCCCACGCCTCCGAGTCGACCTCGAAGTGGGGCCGGCCCACCTCGCCGATGCAGTGGGCCAGGCCCTCCTCGCACAGTCGCGCCGCCACGTCGAAGCAGCCGCGGGCGAAGTCCTCGGCGGCGTCCCACCCCTCCGTCTCCGCCAGCTTCAGCGGCTCCAGCGGGTACGGGCCCACCGCCGTCCACACGGTCACGCCCGTCTCCTCCCGGATGCGCCGGCCGAAGGCGACGTGGTCCCGGCAGGTCCGCTCGAAGTCCTCCACCGTGCGCACGTAGGCGGGCAGGCGGACGTGGGCGATGCTCGTGCCTCCGGCTGCCTGGAACTCCCGCACGGCATCGAGGCCCTTCCAGCCGTCGGGCTTGCAGTGGAAGTGGTTGTCGTGGACCGGGACGGCGGCGTCGGGGGACACGGGGTCGGCACCCCGGAGGTCGCCCTCAAGGCTTCGCTGCGCGGGCGCTGGACGCGTCCATGGCCGCCAGCGCAAGACTCATCCACCCGACCGTCTCGCTGCTGCACCATGCGCACCCTCGCAGCGTTCCTGCTCGTCACTGCCACCGCCCTCGCCGGCTGCACCGGGAGTGGCGGTGGAGGCGGAGACTACGTCACCCCCGAGACCGACGAGGAAGGTCGGTACGTCATCAAGATGCTCCCGAGCAACAAGTTCAGCCCCGAGCTGGCCAAGGTCCCCGTGGGCGCCACCGTCGTGTGGGTCAACGAGGGCGGCGGCCACAACACCCAGTCCCGGGACGAGCTGTGGGTGAGCACGGTCAGCAGCGAGCTGGGCGAGCACTTCGAGTACACCTTCGAGGAGGCCGGCTCCTTCGAGTACGTCTGCCTGCCCCACGAGAGCCTCGGCATGGTCGGCGAGATCCTCGTCGAGTAGCCGGAGTCAAGCGCGCTCGCGCCAACCCTTTTCCCTCCCCCTCCCCCTTGGAGCCCCATGCGCAGCGTGGTGGCCGTGGCCCTCCTGTCCCTCTTGTTTCCGTTCCTGGCCGGCTGCACCGGCGGCGAGGCCGACGGCGAGGCGGACGGGGACGGCCCGGTCTTCGTCGCGCCGCCCACCGACGCCGACGGCGCCCACGTCATCACCCTCACGGGCGCGCCCGCCTTCGACCCCAGCCACGCCGTCGTCCCCGCGGGCGCCACCGTCGTCTTCCGCAGCCAGGTCGACGGCTGCGACGTGCGCAGCGACGGCGCCGGCGGCCCCGACAGCCGCCAGAGCCAGTACGGCAACGGGCTCATCCCGCGCGGCGGGGCCTGCACGTGGACGGCCCCGGCGGGGGAGGCGGAGTTCGCCGTGCACTGCACCCTGCACGAGGGCAAGGGGATGACGGGCGTCGTGCGCGTCGCCTGAGCCCGTCCGGCTGATTCGGGGCCGTCCGCGGTTCCCCCATCCTTTTTTGAGGCCCCTCCTTGGGCGCCCCCGATGGCCGACGCGGGGGTCCCCCGGAAGTACGTCCCGGACGAGATGGAGCGCCGCATCCTCCAGAAGTGGCGCGACGAGGAGACGTTCCGCAGGCAGGTCGAGGCGGGCCGCCGCGACTACCTCGCCAGCGACCGCGACCCCGCGCACCGGTTCATCTTCCTGGAGGGCCCCCCCACGGCCAACGGCCTGCCCCACCCCGGCCACGTCCTGACGCGGACGCTGAAGGACTCCGTCAACCGCTTCCACGCCATGCACGGCAAGTGGGTGCCCCGCAAGGCGGGGTGGGACTGCCACGGCCTGCCCGTCGAGATCGAGGTCCAGAAGGAGCTGGGCATCGAGCACGTGGAGCAGATCGAGGCGTACGGCGTCGAGCCGTTTCTCGAGAAGTGCAAGGAGTCGGTCTTCCGCTACAAGGGCGAGTGGGAGAAGATGTCCGAGCGCGTCGGCTTCTGGGTCGACTTCGACGACCCCTACGTCACCATGGACGACGGCTACATCGAGAGCGTGTGGTGGAGCCTGAAGCGCCTCTTCGACCAGGGCCTGCTGGCCAAGTCGTACAAGGTCGTCCCCTACAGCCCCGTCACCGGAACCAGCTACAGCAGCCACGAGGTGGCGCAGGGCTACAAGGACGTCGTCGACACCTCGGTCTTTGCCAAGTTCCACCTCAAGGACGACCCCGACGGCGCCCGCATCCTCAGCTGGACGACGACGCCGTGGACGCTGCCCGGCAACGTCGCCCTGGCCGTCGGGCCCGACGTGGACTACGTCAAGGTGCGCGTCACCGAGACCTCCGACAAGGCCGTCGCCGCGCCCGGCGAGGTCCTCGTCGTCGCCAAGGCCCTCCAGAAGACCGCCCTGCGCAACCACAGCGAGGTCCTGGCCGAGTTGAAGGGCAGCGACCTCGTCGGCATGGCCTACGAGCCCCTGTTCCCCGGCGCCGTCGACGCCTCCGAGGCCAAGGTTGCCTGGGAGGTCGTCCCCGCCGACTTCGTCACCACCGAGGACGGCACCGGCGTCGTCCACACCGCCGTCATGTACGGTGAGGACGACTTCCAGCTCGGCACGGCCCTCGGCCTGCCCGCCCAGCACACCGTCGGCCTCGACGGCACCTTCACCGACGCCGTCCCCGGCGGTCTGGCGGGCAAGTACGTCAAGGATGCGGCGACGGAGAAGGCCATCCTCGACTACCTGCGCCAGAACGACCTCCTGTACCGCGAGGAGGAGTACGAGCACAGCTACCCCCACTGCTGGCGCACGGACACGCCCCTGCTGTACTACGCCATGGAGTCCTGGTACGTCCGCATGGGCAGCCTGCGCGACCGGCTCCTGGAGAACAACCAGGACATCCACTGGGTCCCCGACAGCATCAAGGACGGTCGGATGGGCAACTGGCTCGAGAACGTCAAGGACTGGGCCTTCAGCCGCAACCGTTACTGGGGCACCCCCCTGCCCGTCTGGGTCTGCCGCGACGAGGACTGCGGCGAACAGGTCTGCATGGGCGGCCACGACGACCTGAAGGCTCACGGCGTCACCGTGCCGGAACTGCACCGGCCCTTTGTGGACCAGCCCATCGCCTGCCCCACGTGCGGCGGCGAGGCGGTGCGGGGGCCCTACGTCATCGACGTCTGGTACGGTTCCGG
>JANQNI010000169.1 GCA_028289805.1 Thermoplasmatota archaeon
GGAGTCGGCATCGGTGGAGGCGTCCCGGAACACGACGTCCTCGCCCACGAGGGCCTGCTCGGGGCCGTGCCACGCCGCCACGGGGGCCGCGTTCGTGACGCGGACCGTCTGCGTCGTGGTCGCCTCCTGCCCCGCGTCGTCGACGACGGTGAGGCGCACCGCGTGACGCCCCGGCTCCGTGAACGCGTGCGTGACGCTCGCGGCGGTGGCCGTGGCGCCGTCGCCCAGGTCCCAGGACCGCTCCCGGACGAAGCCGTAGGCGTCGGTGGATGCGTCCCGGAACGTGACCGTGGCGCCCAGGGGGACCGTGGTGGGGCCGTCGATGCGCGCCGTGGGAGGGGGGTCGAGGACCGTCACCTCGGCCTCGTGGCTGGCGGTGAGGCCGAAGTCGTCCGTGGCGGTGACGTTCACGGTGTACGTGCCGGGGCGGGCGTAGGCGTGCTGGACGGCGTCGCCGGGGGCCGTGGTGCCGTCGCCCAGGTCCCAGGAGAGGACGTGGAAGCCGCTGCTGGAGGGCAGGACGTCGGCGGTGAGGTTCACGGGGACGCCGGGCAGGATGGGTCCTGCCGGCGCCCGGACGGTCGGCTCGGCGGGGAAGGGGCGGAACGGGACCGCGCCCAGGTGGCTGCCGCACGTGGGGGACGGGGCCGTCGGGCCGCCGAACGGCTGCTGGGTGCTCGTGATGGATTCGACGTCCAGGGCCCTGTCCGGTCGCGCGTCCAGGGCCTCGTAGGGGTAGGCGAACTCGACGACGACGTGGTCAGCGGGGTAGCCCACAACGAGCGGGTCCGGAAAGACCCACGTTGCGGGCTCCAGGAAGTTCTGCTGGCCCTTCGCGTCGTACGCCCAAGATCGGTAGTCTTCGGTGGACCAACCGGCCCTGAATGGCGTTCCCTCGGAGCCCACCACGGACATCCCCGCCTCCACGTGGACATCCAGGGTGCCAGGCCCTGCGCCGATGTTGGCCGTGTCCCGGTGCTCAAAGACGGCGCGCACCCAGACCAGCCCGCCCTCGGGACCGACGGTCTCCGAGACGAAGGCGGCCACGGGAGGGAGGGTTCCCTGCCAAAGGCGGGTGCCGAGGACGTCACCGCACCCCTCGACGGCCTGGACCCAGGAGCGTGCGCGAACATCCTCGGCCTGGGCGGCGGGAACGGACGCAAGGAGCACGACGGCGAGGAAGCACAGGAGGTGTGGGAGACGGTTCGGCATAGGTTCTCCGTGGCGACGACCCAGCCCGGGCCGTCGATAACGGTAGCTGACAAACGATGAACGAGGGATTGTCAAGGGCGGAGGGGGAAGAGGGGAGAACAGAGGGCAGGCGGACTCAGCAGCCGGTGACGACGCGCGTGTCCTGGTCGAGGGCCAGGTCCACGAGGCCGGGGTCGTCGTCCTCGTTGTAGCTCTGGCTGTGGTCCCACAGGAGGGTGTTGTCCTCCAGGGTCTCAGCGGCGAGCTCGACGGCGAACCCGACGACGGGGATGTCCTCGGAGTCGTGGGCCAGGTGCTCGACGACGTCGAAGAAGGGCGGGCCCTGGCGGGCGTCGCCGCCACCGGCGCAGGCGCGCTTGGCGTCGACGCCGGGGTCGCCGCCCTCGATGCCGGTGTTCGGGTAGGGGTACAGGTCGTCGGCGAGGGGCGTGCCGTGTCCGTGT
>JANQNI010000185.1 GCA_028289805.1 Thermoplasmatota archaeon
TGGGAATACACGCCCCCCGAGGAGCGCATGGAGGAGACGCAGGCCCTCAACGCCACCGGGGACGAGGCGGAGGTCCCGGCCAACGTCGCCCCCGAGGCCCTCCTTGCCGCCAGCGTCGTCAACGGTACGGCCCCCCTGAACGTCACCTTCACCCTGGAGGCCACCGACGCCGACGGAGACAACCTGACCTGGAGCTTCGACGCCGGCGACGGCAACACGACGGCCGAGGGCACCGAGCTGCCCGCCACCGTCGACGTCACGTACCTCGCCGGCAACTGGACGGCCACGTTCACGGTGTCCGACGGCACCAACGAGACCGTGGAGACGGTCGTGGTGGCGGTGGCGGAGGTCCCGGACGCGACGGAGGACGCTACCAACGGCCCCGTCCAGGTGTTCACGGGATCCGCAGCCTCCGGATCCACGCCCGTGGCGCAGGACACGGATGGACTCGTCTCTCCCTGCGTCGGCTTCGTGTCGCAGGACAACGGGCTCGACTGTTACTACTTCGAGATTCCCGCCGAGTACGCGGGCCGTGCCTTCGACGCCACGAGCAGCAGCGGGAGCGCCGACGCCAGCTTCTGGACCGGGTGCGACCCTGCCTTCGACGCGCACACGGGCAGCGAGTACGACGACGCGGGCACCATCCCCGCCGACACCACCTGCGTGGTCCTCTGGTACTTCGGCCTGGCACCCACCGGCGTGGACTTCACGTTCAACGTGTACTAGTCCGGTCCGCCCGTCATTTCGCCATCCTCCCCCTCATCCTCATATATCCCCTCCTTGTCGACGGCCCGATGGCTTCCATCGCCTCGCACCTCCTTGGGTGCGGCGCAGTCCGCTTCGGCCGTTTCACGCTCACGTCCGGCGCCGAGTCCCCGTACTACGTCGACGTCAAGGCCGCCACCACCGACCCGTCCGTGCTTCGTCCCATCGCCGACGAGATGGCCCGGCTCGCCGACGAGCACGGCCCCTTCGACGCCGTGGCCGGCATGGAGCTGGGCGCGGTGCCCATCGCCACCGCCGTCAGCCTCGCCACCGGCCTGCCGCTGCTGGTGGTGCGCAAGGCCGCCAAGGGCCACGGCACCGGCAAGCGCATCGAGGGCCGTGACCCCGCGGGCCTGCGCGTCTTCGTCGTGGAGGACGTGACCACCACGGCCGGCAGCACCGTCGAGTGCGTCGGCGTCCTGCGCGACGCCGGGGCCCACGTCTCCCACGCCAGCGTGGTCGTGGACCGCGAGTCCGGCGGCGACGCGGCGCTCTCGGCCATCGACGTGGCGCTCCTGCCCCTGGCGCGCGCCAGCGAACTCCTGGACACGCCGGAGGCCAAGGCCGCCCTGGCCGCCGCCGACGCGGAGGCCACCGCGTGAAGGTCCTCCTGGTCGGCGGTGGCGCCCGCGAGCACGCCATGGCCCGCGCCGTCAAACGCAGCGACGACGCGGCGCTCGTCGTCGTGATGAAGCACCGCAACCCCGGCATCGCCGCCCTGGCCGACGACGTGGCGCTGCTGCCGGAGACGGACGTGGACGCCGTCGTCGCCTACGCCAAGGAGCAGGGCTGCGACCTGGCCGTCGTGGGCCCCGAGGCGCCCCTGGAGCAGGGCCTCGCCGACGCCCTCACGCAGGCGGGCGTCCCGACCGCCAGCCCTTCGGCCGCCGCGGCCCGCATCGAGACGGACAAGCGCTTCATGCGGGAACTGATGGCCAAGCACCAGGTCCCCGGCCGCCTCGACCACCACCACTTCGACGACGAGACCGCCGCGCTGGCGTTCCTGGACGAGCACGGCCCCGTCTGGGCCATCAAGCCCGTGGGCCTCACCGGCGGCAAGGGCGTCCAGGTCCACGGCGACCACTTCCAGGACCTCGACGGCGCCAAGGCCTACGTCTCGCAGGTGTTCTCCAAGGGCACCGGCGGCGGCGCCGTCCAGTTCGAGGAGCTGGCCGTGGGCGAGGAGTTCACCGTCATGGCCTTCACCGACGGCACCACCGTCCTGCCGATGGTCGCCGTCCAGGACCACAAGCGCCTCCGGGAGGGCGACGAGGGTCCCAACACGGGCGGCATGGGCAGCTACAGCCAGTGCGACGGCCTGCTCCCGTTCCTGACCCAGGGTGAGTACGAGGACGCCGTGCTGATCGTCCAGGCCCTCGTGGACGCCCTGCGCGCCGAGGGCTGCCCCTACGTCGGCACCCTGTACGGCCAGTTCATGCTCACCGCCGCGGGCCCCAAGGTCATCGAGGTCAACGCCCGCTTCGGCGACCCCGAGGCGATGAACGTCCTCTGGCTGCTGGAGACCGACTACGTCATGCTGCTGCAAGCGATGGTGGAGGGCAACCTGGAGGCCCGCAAGGTCGGCTTCCGGCCCAACGCCACCGTCGTCAAGTACGCCGTCCCCCAGGGCTACGGCGACGGCACCCCCGAGGCCGGCACCCCCGTCACCGTCGACGAGGCCGCCATCGAGGCCCTGGGCGCCACCGTCTTCTACGCCAGCATCGAGGAGCAGGACGGCCACCTCCGCACCCTCACGAGCCGCACGCTCGCCGTGCTGGGGGAGGGCGAGACCATCAGCGAGGCCGAGCAGGTGGCCGAGAAGGCGCTGGAGCACGTCCACGGCGACCTGTTCGTGCGCCACGACATCGGCACCCCCGCCGTCATCGCCAAGCGCATCCGCAACATGCAGCACATCCTCGCGAAGGAGGCCTGAGCGTGGACGCCACCGTCTACTTCGTCGGCACCGCCGGCGCCGGCAAGAGCACCCTCGTCGCCGCCTACGACCGCTGGGCCAAGCAGCACGGGCTCTCCACGACGCTCGTCAACCTCGACCCCGGCGCCGAGGCGCTGCCCTACGAGCCCGACATCGACATCCGCGACACCGTCCGCCTCACGGACATCATGGAGGAGCACGGCCTCGGCCCCAACGGCGCCCAGGTCGCCGCCGCCGACATGATCGCCCTCGACCTCACCGACCTGGTGGAGGAGATCGGCAGCTACCGCGCCGACCTGACCCTCGTCGACACCCCCGGACAACTGGAGTTGTTCGTCTTCCGTGCCGCCGGCAAGCACATCGTCGAGACCATCGCGCCCCAGCGCAGCGTCGTGGCGTACCTGCTCGACCCCTTCCTGGCGCGCACCGCCAGCGGCTTCGCCAGCCAACTCATGCTCGCCGCCACCACACACTTCCGCTTCCAGGAGCCCCTCGTGCCCCTGCTGTCCAAGGGCGACGTGCTGGAGGAGGAGACGATGCAAACCATCCAGCAGTGGGCCGCCGACGCCGAGGCGCTGGAGGCCGACATCCTGCGCGACGAGCCGTCCATGAACCGCGAGATGGCCGCCCACGTCGCCCGTTTGCTGGACACCATGGAGCACGAACCCCACGTCATCCCCGTCAGCAGCGCCGACGGCCTCGGGCTGGAGGAACTCTACGCCCAGGTGCAGTCCGTCGTCGGCGAGCGGGAGGAGTCGACGCCGGAGTACGACACGTTCCTGGGGCCGGGCCAGGAAGAGCCTGCCTGAGCCGTCCGGCGCCCACCGCCGGTTGGACGACGCATCCAAGGCCCGGAGCCAAGGGACTTCAAGTCCGCACGCCCACCGGGGTGCGTGCAGCAAGATTCCCCGGACGCCGCCGGCCGCGACCGCGCCCTGCGCTGGGCCACCGCCTACGTCCTCGGTTGCGCCGCCGTGGCCGTGCTGGGCGTGCTGACGACGTGGATCGTGGAGGCCACCTCCGCCGTCGCGTACGAACTGCACTGGTTCCGCACCATGCCGTTCCTCGCGCTCGCCTTCGCGTACGTCCTGCTGAAGGGCGGGGGGCGGCCGTTGGACGCACGGCGGGCGCCGGACGCGTAGGGCGGGTGCCGTGGCCCGGCGCGCGCCTCGAACATTCCGCCCCACGCACCCCAACGCAGAAATGTCCCCCCTCCTCCGCGCGCCCGTGACCCTCCCGCTCATCGAACCCCACGGCGGCGAACTCGTGGACCTGTCCTCCTCCGAAGACCGCCAGGCCGAACTGCGGGCCGAGCTGGACCGGATGCGGTCCTGGGACCTGACCGACCGGCAACTCTGCGACGTCGAACTGCTGCTCAACGGCGCCTTCTCCCCCCTGACGGGCTTCCTGGACGAGGCGGACCACGCCTCCGTGTGCAAGGACCTGCGCCTCCAGGACGGCACCCTGTGGCCCATGCCCATCACCCTCGACGTCCCCGAGGACTTCGAGGCCGAGGTGGGCGACCGCGTCGCCCTGCGCAACCCCGAGGGCGCCGTGGTGGCCGTGCTGACGGTGTCGTCCCGGTGGCGCCCGGACAAGGAGCAGGAGGCGCGCAGCGTCTTCGGCACCACCGACCCCACCCACCCCGCCGTCGACCACCTGCTGAACAAGGCCGGCGACGTGTACCTGGGCGGCTCGCTGGAGGGGCTGGAGGGCATCCAGCACCACACGTTCAAGCAGGACCGCCACACGCCCGCCGAGATGCGCACCTACATCCAGAAGATGGGCTGGAAGCGCGTCGTCGCCTTCCAGACGCGCAACCCCCTGCACCGGGCCCACTTCGAGATCACCCACCGCGCGGCCAAGGAGGCCGACGCCGCCTTCGTGCTCAACCCCGTCGTGGGCCTGACCAAGCCCGGCGACGTGGGCGCCTTCACCCGCGTGCGCTGCTACCGCGCCGTCATGCCCCGCTACGACCCCTCCACGTCCGTGCTGTCCCTGCTGCCCCTGGCGATGCGCATGGGCGGCCCCCGCGAGGCGGTGTGGCACGGCATCATCCGCAAGAACTTCGGCTTCACCCACTTCATCGTCGGCCGCGACCACGCCGGCCCCGGCAAGGACGCCCGGGGCGAGCCGTTCTACGGCCCCTACGACGCCCAGGAGCTGTTTCGCGAGCACCAGGACGAGCTGGGCATCGAGATGGTGGACTTCCGCTTCATGACCTACGTGGAGGACCTGGCCCAGTACCTGCCCGTCGAGGAGGTGCCCGCCGGCGCCCGGACCCTGGAGTTGTCGGGCACGGAGCTGCGCCGGCGGCTGCGCGAGGACCTGGAGGTCCCGGACTGGTTCAGCTTCCCCGGGGTCATCGAGGGGCTGCGCAAGGAGGTCCCGTCGATGCACAAGCGCG
>JANQNI010000218.1 GCA_028289805.1 Thermoplasmatota archaeon
TGCGCCCGAAGAGCCCGAAGAGGGGCCGCAGCCCGTGGGCGCCCTACCTCGACCACGGCAGCCTCCAGGCGACGTGGCTCTTCGCCACCCTGTTCGTCCTGGGGTGGGTGCTGATGGTCACCGCCATGATGCTGCCCACGACGACGCCCCTCTTCGGGCTCTTCGGGCGCATGGTCGCCGAGCGCGCGGACCGGCGCCGGCTGCACCTCCTGCTCGCCGCCGGATACGTCACCGTCTGGACCGTCTTCGGCGCCGTCGCCCTCACCGCCGACGCCGGCGTGCACTGGCTCGTCGAGGTGGTGGACGACGCCGGCACCGCCGCGGCGGGCGCGGCCGAGGGCGCACGAGCCGATGCCGTGGCCCCCCTGCACGAGGAGGTGCGCTTCGTGACCCCCGCATGGGGGACGCTCGGACACTGGGTTGCTCCCGGCGTGCTGCTGCTGGCCGCCGCGTACCAGACCACGCCCCTGAAACTGCGCGCCCTCACTCTGTGCCGGCAACCCATGAGCTACCTGGTGCGGGGATGGCAGGGCCGACCCCACCGCGACGCGTTCCGCATCGGCTGGCGCCACGGCACCGCCTGCGTGGCGTGCTGCTGGGGCCTCATGCTCGTCATGTTCGCATTCGGCATGGTCAACGTCCTGTGGATGGTGGCCCTCGGGGCCGTCATGGCCGTCGAGAAGAACGCCCCCTTCGGGCCGCGGCTGCGCCTGCCCATCGCGGGCGCCCTCGTCGTGGGGGCGGCCGCCCTCGCCCTGCTGGGCCCGCCCACCGGGTAGGCGCAGGCCCACTCCGGGCCACGGCCACAACCCTTATGCTGCGCGAGGGGGCTTTGTTCCACCATGCGCGCCTGGGTCGTGCTGCTGCTCGCCACAACCGCCCTCGCCGGCTGCTCGGACGCCCCCGAGCGCAGCGTGGACGGCGGCCACGACCACGGCGCCTTCCACACCTGCCCCGACGGCACCGTCATCGACCCCGGCGCATACGCCGACCACCACGAGCCCGACTTCGACCCCGCATCCAAGTGCCCCGCCCCCGACGCCTCGGCCCGCGTGACGCTGCGGGTGGACGCGGCCGACGCTGCATCCGCCACCGCGTACCAGCCCGTCACGCTGCGGTGGGACGTCACCCCCGCCGGCGACGCCACCGGCGTCTCGGAGAGCCAGGTCCGCTCCAGCCGCGAGGACGCGGCGGCGCCGGAGGCCCCGGAGGCGTACGGGGAGTTGGTGGCGGAGGCGACCGACCGCGAGGCCCCCTTCGAGGCGGTCGCCGAGTGGACGCCCGTGGAGGACGGAGTCTACTTCCTGCGCGCCCACGCCCGCGTCGGCGACGACGTGGTGTGGAGCGACGCGGTGCGCGTGGAGGTCGCCCCCGTTGCGCCCACGGACGTCGTCCACACGATCACGATCAACACCGGAACGACGGAACCGGAACTGGACCCCGCCGACCTGGAGGTGGTGGTGGGCGACGCCGTGCAGTGGCAGAACACGGACCCGGCGTTGACCTACGCCATCGCGTCCTCGGACGGCCCGTCCTCCTTCGACGGCACGGCGGACCCCAACGCCCCGTCCGACGACGTGGTATTCCTCCGCGCAGGCACGTGGACGTACACGGTCACGGACGCGTTGCTGGGCCGCAGCGCGTCGGGGACCATCACGGTCACGCCGCCGTGAGGGCCCGGTCGCATCAACCCCACGAGGCGGAACCCACGCGCAGGGTCCGGGGTGGTTGCCGGGACTCCGATCCCCGCCCCCGCAGGCCACGCTACCCGAGGATGACGAACACCGCCAACGCGATGCTGCCCACGAGCGCGAGGGCGTAGACGAGCTTGTTCCAGCGCAGGATCTTCTTGCCGTCCAGCGGCCCGAAGGGCAGGAGGTTGAACACGGCGAGGATGGCGTTGACGAGCGCCACGGTGTCGGCGATGAGGAAGCCCAGGCTCTCCGTGTTCGGGGTGCGGGTGAAGGGCCAGGCGACGAGGGCGATGGCGACGTTGGTCAGGGGCCCCATGAGGCTGATGAGGCCGTTTTCTTTGGGCGTGACGCGGCCCCAGATGTGCACGGCGCCGGGGGCGGCGAAGAGGAAGCCGAGGCCGAGGGCGACGGCGACGCTGATGACGAGTCCAGTGAACTGGGCGCGGAACTCGGCCCAGTGGCCGTAGTGTTGGGCGAGGGCCTTGTGGGCCAGTTCGTGCAGGACGAAGCCGCTGCCGACGGCGAGCAGGCTGGCGAGGTAGAGTTGCCAGGGGACGTCGAGGCGCGCCAGGAGGTCGCCGCTGCGCTCGGGGTCGCCGTTGAGGACGAAGGCGAAGGCGAGCGTCAGCAGCAGCACGGCGCCGACGAGGTGCAGCAGTTCGTGCGGGCTGAAGTGGATGCGGGGGCGGGGCGCCGGCTCGGGGCTCCAGCCGTAGACGGGGGCGTCCTGCATCTCAGGCCCCCAGGAGGGCGTTGGCGATGCGGCTCCCGGCGACGTAGGTGCCGACGGTGCTGCCGAGGTTGGCCAGGGCGGTGACGAGGATGATGCGCACGACGCCGTTGGCCCAGAAGCCCCGCATCGTCTCGATGTCGCGAATTTCCTGGAAGTCGCCCACGGTGGGGGTGCGCACCTTGGCCTCCGTCAGGCCGGCGAACCAGCCGGCGGCGAGGGTGGGGTTGACGCTGGTGATGGGCGCCACGACGAAGGCGACGAGGATGCTCAGGAAGTGGCCGCCGGCCAGGAGGGCGCCGAGGGCGCTGAGGGTGCCGTTGATGAGGACCCACTCCCGCAGGGCGTCGCGCAGGGCCGCGTAGTCGCCCTGGTAGAGCAGGTAGCCGAACATCCCCAGCACCAGGGCCGGCACCACGATGGCCAGCACCTTGCCGGGCCCGAGGCGCTTGGGGGGCAGTTCGTCCAGGGGCGCCCGCTCGGGACGTTGGCCGGAGGCGAGGTGGCGCTTGATGCCGGGCAGGTGGCCGGCACCGACGACGGCGAGCACGGAGCCGCCGGCGGCGGCCTGCTCGTCGATGTGGCTGGCCATGTAGGCGTCGCGCTCGTCGAT
>JANQNI010000225.1 GCA_028289805.1 Thermoplasmatota archaeon
TGGACGAGGCCGGAAACCGTGCCGACCCGGTGGCGACCTCGGCGGTCGTCCCCGAGCGGGACGAGACGGCACCCGCCGCCCCGAGCGGCCTGACCGTGACGGACACGAGCGCCAACTCCTTCACCCTGGAGTGGACGGCGCCCGGCGACGACGGCACGACGGGCCGCGTGGACCGCTACGAGGCACGCGTCTCGACGACGGCGATCACGGACTTCTCGCAGGGCACGGCCGCCACGCTGGCCCTGGAGTCCACCACGCCGGCCTCCGGGGGCCAGACGCAGCGCGCAACGGTGACGGGCCTGGACCCGGAGACGACGTACACGATCGCCCTGCGCGCCGTGGACAACGCCGACAACGCGGGCGACTTCGCCACCGTCTCCGGCGAGACGGCCCTCGGCGACACGACGCCCCCCACGGGCGCCCTGACCGTCTCGTCCTCGACGCACGAGGCCAACGAGCCCACCCGCAACGCGGCGCCCACGTTCACGTGGTCCGGCCTCAGCGACGCGGAGAGTTCCATCACGTACTTCTTCGCCCTCAACCAGGACCCCGCGTACACGGTGACGGGCACCGAGGACGCGTCGGCGGACCCGCTGACGGGCTCCGTGGTCGGCACGTCGAAGGGCTTCGGGGACCTGGAGCCGGGCACCTGGTACTTCCACGTGCGCGGCTTCAGCCAGGGCGGCGCGAGCCCGGACACGGCCCGCTTCCCCATCCTGGTGGTGGACGCGGACACGCCGGTCATCACCACCGCGGACCTCCGGTCGGCCAACGAGGCGCTCCTGGAGGACGTCGCGGTGGAGCGCGACGGAGAGGACAACGTCGTCTCCTGGACGCTCCCCGAGACGGAACTGGACGTGGCCGGCATCCAGATCTGGCGCAGCACGTCCCCGTACACGCTGCTCGTGGACCTCTCCTCGGGCGACGCCGCCTTCGAGAGCGGCACGTACGTGGACGAGGACGCCCCGGCCGACGCCCGCTACCTGATCACGTTGTACTTCCTGGCCGACGCGTACGGCGGGCAGGCGGCGGACGTGGCGACGGTGCCGGGCTACGAGGACAAGTCCGACGAGGAGTTGCAGGCCATGGGCATCGCCCCGCAGGAGTCCGAGCCTCCGGGCGGCATCCCCGCGCCCGGCCCCGACAGCGGCCTCCCCTTCTGGGTGTGGATCCTCCTGGCCGTCGGCCTGCTGGGTCTGGTGGCGGCGGTCGTGGTGCCCATCGCGGTGACGCGCCGCCGCGACGGCGGGGCCCCGGACGCGCAGCCCGCCTGGGAGCAGGAGACGTGGGGTGGGTCTGCGGCCCCGGACCTCGCGCCCGCCCCCGGCGAGCCCGTGGACGCACCGCAGGAGGACCTGGACCACTACATCGAGTGCCCCCGCTGTAGCCACGGCTTCGAGGTCCACGGCCAGAAGCCGCTGGAGACGACCTGCCCCAACTGCGGCGTCCAGGGCGTCCTGCGGTGAGGCTCCTGCCCCTCCTTCGACCCTCCTTCCACTCCTCCCCTTCCCGTCGACGGCCTGCCACGTCGGCATGCTTCAACGAAGCCACCTGACTGCCTATAAGGCGGCGCGGGAGTTCCTCCTGTACCGGACCCTGTCCGGGGAGACCCGATGGCCCGACGCAGCACCCTGTTGCCCATCGCCCTGCTGCTGGGAAGCCTCGTGGCCGCGGCCGTGGGGCTGGAGCCCGCCCACGCCCAGGGCGCCGGGCCGGCCCTCGAGTCGGCCACCACGGCGGACCTGGACCTCGACGGCCGCGTCGACGCCGTCCGGCTCGTCTTCGACGCCGGCATCGACGAGCGGGCGCTGGCCCTCTCCGACCTCTCCGTCACCGAGTACGGGGTCCTCGCCTACGAGATGCCGTCCACCTCCATCCTGCTGCTGCACCTGGACGAGCGGCCGGGGTACGACTCCGACGCCACGCCCACGCTCACCTACAAGGTCACGAGCCCCGCGGGCGACGAGGGCAGCGGCACGGCGACCGCCACCGACGGCGCGCCGCCGGTCCTGGTCTCCGTGCTCGCCGTGGCGGGGGACACCCAGGTGCGCGCCCGCTTCAGCGAGCCCGTGGTGGGCGCCGCGCCCGAGCCGGAGGCGAGCGAACTGGACTACCGGGGCGGCAGCGGTGGTGCGAGGACCATCACGGACCTGGTGCGCGACGCCACCGACCTGCTGCTGACCCTCGACGCCGAAGTCACCGCCGACGACCTCGCCCTCGACGCCCTCGCACCGACGACGGCGCTGGCCGACGCCGCGGGCAACGTGGCCGTGGTCGCGGCCCACCACGCCGCCGACGCCGCGTCCCTGGAGGGCCCCCGCGTCGTCGAGACGGTGGCCGACGTGGGCAGCCCGGACGTGCGCGTGCGCTTCAACGTCCCCCTCGCCGCATCCCCCGGCGACGGCAGCTTCAACCTGGACGAGGACGAGTCCGCCGACGGCGAACCCCGCACCGTGGCCTCCGTCGCCACGGGGGGCGCCGCCGACGAGTTGGTGGTGCGCCTCTCCGGCCCCGTGCGCCCCGAGGACGTGCGCAGCCTAGAGCCCGCGCTGCTGATTGCCGCCCCCGACCGGTTCCAGGCCCAGGGCGTGCGCACCGGCGAGACCCTCGGTTTCCAGCCCGACCCCGCCCCCCTCCAGGACGGCGTGGCGCCCCGCGTCGTCGCCGTGGCGACGCAGGACCGCAACCGCAACGGCCTCATCGACGCGATGCTCGTCACCCTGAGCGAGCCGGCGCGCGCGACGTGCAGCGACGGCATCGAGGTCGCCCTCTACGACGAGGGCACCCGCATCCCGTACGTCCTGGACGAGAGCGGCGGCGTGCCCCGCGCCATCGCCGGCGCCCCGGAGCAGTTGCTGGTGCGGGTGCAGGAGCGCACCACGCAGGAGGCCGACACCGGCCTCGTGCCCGAGCTGACCGTGGGCGCGTGCGGCAACGGCGACCTGCCCGTCGAGGACCTCGCCGAGGTGCCCGACCGCGCCGGCGGCGTGCGCGGCAACCCCGTCTTGCCCGTCGGCCTCGCCCTCGTGGAAGAGACCGACGGCGCCGCCCCCGTCGTCCTCGGCGCCACCAGCAAGGACCGCGACCAGGACGGCCTGCCCGACGCCTACGCCATCCGCTTCAGCGAACCCATGGTCCAGGCCGCCTTCGACCCCGCCCGCTGGAGCGTCGAGGGCCGCGACGTCACGGAGGGCCTCTGGGACGGCGACGCGGTGCTGCTGCTGGGCCACTCGGAGGACCCCGACGGCGGCAGCAGCGCCCTGCCCGCCATCGCCTACGACGGCGGCGAGGCGACGGACCTGCGCGACGCCGCAGGCAACCCTCTCCAGCCCTTCGACCGCGGCAACTTCCCCTACGTCGACGACGCCGACCCCCGCATCCTGCGCGCCTTCGGCGACGTGGGCCAGGACCGCATCCGCGTCGAGTTCAGCGAGCCCGTCGAGGGCGTCACCGACCCCGAGACCGGCGGCGGCCCCGGACGCCCCCTCCAGGAGAGCGACTTCTTCTACGACGACCTGGGCACGGGCGGCGCCGCCGGCATCGTCTCCGTCGAGCACAACGCCGGCGCGTCCGTGGCCGTGCTGGTGCTCAACGCCCCCCTGGAGGCCGGCGACGTCAGCGCCGACGCCGCCGCGGGCGACGCCGTGCGCGCCATCCAGGGCCACGTCCGCGAGGCCAACGGCGACGCGGCGGCCGACCGAGCGCCCGTCAGCGGCGAACCGGTGCGCCTGCTGCACCTGGACGTGGACGCCCCCGGCGCCCCCGAGGACGTGCGCGTGGAGGAGGGCGTCGACCGCGTCACCCTCACCTTCACCGCCGGAGCCGACGACGCGGGCGACGCCGGAAGCGGCGCC
>JANQNI010000277.1 GCA_028289805.1 Thermoplasmatota archaeon
AAGCTGCGCAGCAAGGCCCCCGGCAAGTGGGCCCTGTCCGGCGGCGAGCGCGCCAAGTTCGGCCTCACCATCCCCGAGGTGCTGTGGGCCGTCGAGCAACTGCGCGACGCCGGCCACCTGGACCGCCTCCAGGTGCTCCACTTCCACATCGGCAGCCAGATCAGCCACATCCGCCGCATCGCCCAGGGCGTCCGGGAGGCCGCCCGCATCCACGCCGAACTGGTCAAGGCCGGCGTCCCCCTGCGCCTGCTGGACTGCGGCGGCGGCCAGGGCGTCGACTACGACGGCAGCGCCAGCAGCGGCCACAACTCCTGCAACTACACCATGGAGGAGTACGCCAACACCGTCGTCGCCACCGTCAAGGACGTCTGCGACGAGGCGGACGTGCCCATGCCCGACCTCATCACCGAGAGTGGCCGGGCCGTCGTGAGCCACCACGCCGTGCTCGTCGTCGACGTCATGCGCCGCATCCCCTACCTCGACCCCGAACCCGACCTGGAGCTGCGCACCGACGACGACCCCACGCCCCTGTGGAACCTCTACGACCTCCTGGCCGACCTGGGCCCCAAGACCGTCTTCGAGAGCTTCCACGACGCCGTCCAGTACCGCGACGACCTGCGCACCCTCTTCGACCTTGGGCACCTCAGCCTCCCCGACCTCAGCCGCGCCGAGACGCTCCTGCGCGCCGTCTTCCGCCGCGTCCGCGCCCTCCTGGAACAGGAGGACGAGACCGAGAGCGAGGAGTACCAGCACGTGCGCACCCTCCTGGGCCAGAAGCTCGTGTGCAACTTCAGCCTCTTCCAGAGCCTCCCCGACGTCTGGGGCGTCAAGCAGCAGTTCCCGATGATCCCCCTGCACCGCCTCGAGGAGGAGCCGCGCGAACTGGCCACCCTCACCGACATCACCTGCGACTCGGACGGAGAGGTGCGCTCCTACATCGACCCCCACGGCACCCGCAGCGAACTCCCCGTCCACGGCTTCCGCGCCGGCGAACCCTACCGCCTCGCCGTCCCCCTCGTCGGCGCCTACCAGGACAGCCTCGGCGACTACCACAACCTCTTCGGCGAGACCAACGAGGCATGGATCGACCTCGACGACGACCCCGACGGCCCCGGCTGGAGCGTCCGCGGCCTGCGCGACGCCAGCAACGTCGCCGAAATGTTGAGATGGGTGCAATACGACCCCCAGGACATGAAGCGACGCATCCGCCGCCGCATCGACCGCCTCCACGACAACGGCCGCGTCGACGCCGCCACCGCCAAGCGCCTCAAGGACCAGTACGTCGGCCTGCTCGGCGCCAGCACGTACCTCGGGAGGCGCGCATGAACGTCCTGGGCCGCGAGGTCCGCGCCTTCGACGTCTTCCGCGTCAGCCTCGCCCTGTCGTTCATGAGCTTCCTCTCGTTCCTGTTCGTCAGCATCGCCCTCAACGCCATACACGGCGAGCTGACGGACGCCGAGAGCAACGCCCTGCTGGGGTTGCTCTACTGGGGAACGTACCCGCTGGTGTTCGTGGCGCTGGTGTCGCTGACGCGGCACTTCATCCAGCACTACCGCGGCGCCTACGCGCCGCGGTAGGGCGGGACTCCGGCCCTGCCGCCTCGCGCCCTCGACCCTTCGTCGCGTCCTGCCCAGGGGTGCGCGCGGAGACGACCGCGCCCCTCGGCCCACCGCTGGATGCCGGGTTTGGTCGCTCCCGGCGGTCGCTTGCGCAACGGATTGGCGTGGGACATCGGGGTGTGCGTCAACGGCGTGCCGAGCATCCTCCGGTCCGGCGGACGGAATCCTTGCCGGGCATGGCCAAAAGGTTCATCGGGTGCGGTGAAAGTTTCGTCGCATGGGCACTTCCTCCGTCGTCGCCCGCACGGGCCTCGACGTTCCTCCCCTGGCGACCTCATCCGACCCCGCCCGCAAGCGTCAGCCCCTCGACGTGCTTGTGGCCGCCCTGTCCCTCCTCGCGGGTCTCGTCGGAACCCTGCTTCTGCTGGAGGTCGGCCCCGAAGTGTTCGGATTCCCCACCCTGTTCCAGGTCGCCGGTGCTGCATGGGTGTTGCTGACCGTCGCGTTCACCGTCCGGCTCCGGGGCCTGTGGCGCGAACGGGCCCTGCTGGCTGCGACCATGGCCCTCGGGACGACGGTCTCCCTGTTCGTGCCCGAGGCCATCGGCTTGGGCCTCCTCGCCCTGTCCACCACCACGCTGGTCCCCACCCTCCGGTCGTCCGCCCGCGTCGTCGCTGCTGCTGCGTCCGCCGTCTTCGGCGTCGCCGTCGTGGCCTCCCTCGCGCCGGCGCTGGCGCTCACGTTCGTCTTGGGGGCCACCCTGCTCCCGATGGGTCTGCTGCTTGCGACCACTCCCGCCGGACGGAGGCGCCCCGCCGCGCTCGCGGTCGGGGGGGTCTGCGTGGTCGTCTTCTTCGTGGCGGGCCTCGGCGCCGCAACAGGAACGCTCGAGGTGCCGGCCCTGCTGCTGGCTCCGGCGGCGGCCGGGGCCGCGCTCTGGTTCTCGGCACGGCCCCGTCCGGCCTGACGCGCGGCGCCGTGCCCCGTCGCTTCGAGAAGCCCTAAAACCCCGGCACCGCGTGGTCCCTCCGGTCGGTCGTGGCAAAGCCAGAAGAAGCCGTCTCCAACGCCATCGCCTCCGCGAGCCTGTGGAGCAGCCGCAACGCCAAGGCGGTCGTGCTCGTCGTCTTGTTGCTGACGGGCGCCCTGGGCTACGGCATCACCCTCATCACCACGAACGTGGACGTGGCGGACGTGCTGCCGCGGGGCAACCCGAACACGGAGGCGGCCCAGAACCTCACGGAGGACTTCAAGAGCACCTTCACGCAGCAGGTGACGTTCCAGCTCCACGTCGACGAGGACGGCCGGAACTGGGAACGCGACGACGACCTGCTCGCCAACCGGGCCACGAGCGCGGACCGGACAAACATCACGGACGAGGTGTACGTGCGTGCCATGCAGGAGTTGGCGCAGTTCATCGAGGAGCGCACCGAGTTCGAGCGCCAGGTGAGCATCAACAACATCTACGCGCTCATCAACTGGACCGTCGCCGGCGGCCAGGGCTACCAGGGCCAGGGCGCCGCCCCCGGCTCCGCCTTCGCCCTGCCGACGTACAAGACGCAGCAGGGCGCCCAGGAGTACCTCGTGGTGGAGCAGACCGTGCAGGCGGCGGTGCTGGACACCGTCGACGCCCTGGCGGCGCCGCCGTGGGACCACGCGGCGCTGCTGTTCATGCCGGCGGCGGACAACCCCACCGACATGCGCACCCTGGGCGACCAGATCATCGCGGCGCGCGACGCCTACGTCGAGGCCGTCGACGCGGGCCGCACGGAGTTCACGGTCTGGGGCAGCGACAACCCGCCCCTGATGACCGTCGACCTGCCGGTGGCCAACAGCCACAGCAGCAACCTCGTCGAGCAGGACATGGTGAAGCTGATGCCCGTCATCGCCCTGCTCATCGTCTTCTTCCTCTTCATCGCCTTCCGCAACGTCCGCTCCATCCTCATCTCGTTCACCGCGCTGGGCGTCGGCGTCACCTGGACCTACGGCACCATGGGGTACATGGGCATCGCCCTGAACACCCTGAACATGACCATCGTGCCGCTGATCATGGGCGTGGGCATCGACTACGCCATCCACATGATCAACGAGTTCCTGGAGCACAAGAGCCACGGCAGCACGGACGCGGAGGCGTTCCGGGAGGCCGGCGGACGCGCCGGGCTGGCCATGTTCATCGCCACCCTGACGACGGTGCTGGGCCTCGTCGTGATGATGGTGAGCCCCAGCCTCCTCATGGCGCAGCTCGGCTTCCTCTCCGCCGTCGCCATCACGGCGATCTTCGTCATCACGATCACCTTCATCCCCGCCGCGCTCAGCCTGGTGGGGGCGACGGAGCGCATGGGCCAGAGCTTCACCCCCAGTGCCTCCATGCCCGTCATGGCGCGCGGCGTCTCCAAGGTGCGCTGGGCCGTGGTCCTCGTCGCCGGCCTCCTGACCGTCGGCGCCTACACGAGCAGCCTCACCCTGGAGGAGGAGGCGTTCGGCGACCCCGGCAAGAACTTCCCCGCCGACGACCCCGTGCGGCGGGAGCACGAGCAGGGCCTGAAGTGGTTCTACGACATGGAGGACCCCGACGTCAAGGCCAACATCCTCACCTTCGAGGGTCCGGGCATCCTCACGCCGGAGGCCATCGAGTACTACCGCACCATCGAGGCGAACCTGCGCCAGGAGGACCGCGTCATCGCCGACACCCTGCGCACGGTGCCGTTCTTCCTGGAGACCTGGCTCACCGTCAAGGGCGGCGGCCCCTGCGCCGTGGCCGCCCTCGGCGCCGAGCAGGCCCCCGGCGCCCTCGACGCGCTGCTGGGGCAACTGGGCCAGAGCGGCGCGCCCTGCGCCGACCAGGCGAGCTTCC
>JANQNI010000299.1 GCA_028289805.1 Thermoplasmatota archaeon
GCTGTTCGTGGAAGAGGTCTACCCGTTCCTGCGCGGCACCCGCCTCGCCGCCCGCGTCGAGGGGGGCCCGGACCCCCTGCGCGTCATCACCCCCGGCGACCTGCCCGCCGCCTACGAGGGCGGCCTGGTGGAGGCGTTCGCCGCCCTGGCCGGGGCGGACGCCACCGCCGAGCCCGTCGCCCCCGGCACCTACGCCGTCTCGCTGCACCTCACCCCCGGCGACCGCGCCGCCGCGGCCGTGGAGGCCGTCAGCCGCCTGCGCGTGCCGCTGCTGCTGACCGCCGCCCTGGCCGCCACCGTCGGCGTCGCCCTCGCGGCCCAGGTCGTCGGCGCCGCCGCGGTCCACGCCCTCGACGCCCTCGCCGTCGTCGCCGG
This sequence comes from Thermoplasmatota archaeon, assembly GCA_028289805.1. GTDB lineage: Archaea > Thermoplasmatota > E2 > JACPAO01 > JAHFTW01 > JANQNI01. The sequence goes on from JANQNI010000299.1 coordinate 376, forward strand.
CACCCTCGCCGCCCAGGCCGCCGCCAACGCCGTGCACGACCTGCGGCGACCCCAACCCGGCGGCCCCACCGCCGCCCCCGGCCTGCCGCGCGCGTGGTTGTGGAGCCAGGCGGGGGCGGGCCTCGCCGTCGCCTCGGCGGCCCTGGCGCGGTTCCTGTGGCTCGACCGCTGGAGCGTGCTCGCCTTCGCCGCCGCCGGCGTCCTCATCGCCCTCCTGTACGGCCGCCTGCGCGACGCCGGCCTCGGCCCGCTGACGGCCGCCGCCACCCACGGCCCCGTCATCGTCTGGGGCGCCATGGCCGCCGTCGGCGTCCCCCCCACGCTCCTGCTCGGCGACCCCCTGGGCCTCGCCGTGGGCGCCCTGCCCACCGCGCTGCTGGCCGCCGCCATCCTCGTCGTCGACGACCTCGCCGACCGCCCCCTCGACGAGGCGGCCGGCCACCGCACCCTCGTCGTGCGCCTCCCGCCGGCCCGCCACGCCGCGCTGTTCGCCGGCCTCGTCCTCGCCGGCGTCGCCGCCGCCGGCGGGAGCCTGTGGCTCCTGGCCCCCGCCGCCGGCCTCGCCGCCGCGGCCCTCCTGCTCGTGCCCGCCCTCGCCCTCGTGCGCCGCGTCGCCGCCACCCTCGGCGACCCCCGCGCGCTCGCCCCCGCCCGCCTCGCCACCGTGGCCGTCTACGTCGCCACGAGCGCCCTCCTGGTCCTCGGGAGGTCGATGGCATGAGCCACCCCATGACCGCCGTCTTCCCGCCCGAACTGGTCGGACTGCTGGAGCGCGTCGAGGCGCGCCTCCAGGAGCAGGCCGCGAGCCGCGACCCCGACCTGGAGGCGTGGACGGCCGAGCCGCTGGCGGCGGGCGGCAAGCGCATCCGCCCCCTGCTGCTGCTGACGGCGTTCCAGGCGTGCCACGGCACCCGGCAGCCGACGGCCCCGGCACTGGAGCAGGCCGTGGAGGCCGCCGTCGCCATCGAACTGGTCCACACCGCCAGCCTCGTCCACGACGACATCATGGACGAGGCCAAGGAGCGCCGCGGCCGGCCCAGCACCTACCACGCCCACGGCCGCGACGCCGCGCTGCTGGTCGGGGACTACCTCTTCACGCAGGCCTTCGCCCTCGCCGCGCGGCTGCCCAAGGGCGCCATGGACCTCACCGCCGACGCCTGCCGACGCCTGTGCGAGGGGCAGCTGCGGGAGCAGCGCCTCCACGGCGACCCCGCCGTGACGCGCGCCGACTACGCCGCGGTCATCCGCGACAAGACCGCCTGCCTGCTCTCCGCCGCCACCGCCATCGGCGCCACCATGGCCGACGCCCCGCCCGAGACGGTGCAGGCCCTCTTCGACTACGGCGAGGCCGTCGGGCAGGCGTTCCAGGTCCTCGACGACGTGCTGGACGTGGCCGGCGACCCCCAGTGGACCGGCAAGCCCGCCGGCACCGACTACCTGGCCGGCACCCGCAGCAGCCCCTACCTCCACCACGAGGAGCGCGGCGGCACCCTGCCCCCCGCCGAGGCGCGGCGGCGCGAGGACTTCCCCGCCGTGCGCAAGCAACTGTTCGAGTCCGGCGCCGTCGCCGCCAGCCAGCTGGAGGCCGGCGCCTACACCCAGCGGGCGCTGCTGCGGCTGGAGGGCCTGCCCCCCGGCCCCGCCCGCGACGCCCTGGCGGGGCTGGCCGAACTGCTCATGGAGCGTGCCCAATGACCCGCCTGGCCGACCTGACGCGCTGGAGCGCCCGCAACCGCGTGCAGGTGCTCGTCGCCACCGCCGTGGTGATGTCGGTGCTGGGCGCCGGCATCACGC
>JANQNI010000358.1 GCA_028289805.1 Thermoplasmatota archaeon
GCGCGGCCGCGCGGTCTCGTTGGCCTCGACCAGGACGGTCTGTTCGGCGGGGGCGTAGCCGGGGGCGGAGGCGCGCAGGACGTAGGTGCCGGGGGACGCGTCGAAGAAGAAGCGGCCGAAGAGGTCCGTCTTGGTGGTCTCGCCCGCCTCCGCCAGCTCGACGGTGGCGCCCTGGACCGGTTGGATGGTGGCCGTCACCACGACGCCGCCGATGCCGCTGCCGGTCGACGCCACCGCGTCGCCGCCGACCGGGTCTGGGGCGGGGTCGTCGTCCGCGTCGCCGCAGCCGGAGAGGGCCAGAAGCAACACAAGCAACCACGCAGCGCGCACGCGGGGCGTTCGGGCCGTGCTCACAAAAGGTTGATGGAGGGGAGGAGAAAGCGCGGCGACCTGCCTACGCGACTTCGACGACCTTGATGGTGAAGACGAGGGTCTTGCCGGCCAGGAAGTGGTTGAAGTCCAGCGTGACGCCGTCGTCCTCCACGCCCTGCACGGTGGCCTGGAACTCGCGGCCGTCGTCGGACTGGAGCATGAGCACCTGGCCCACCTCGACGCCGTCGGCGTCCAGGCGGTCGCGGGGGATCTTCTGGACCATCTGGGGGTCGTGGGCGCCGTAGCCGTCCTCGGGGGCGATGGTCACGGTGGTCTCGTCGCCGACCTCCATGCCGCGCACGGCGTCGTCGAAGCCCCGGATGAGTTGACCGCCGCCGACCTGGAAGCTCAGGGGGTCGCGGCCCTCGCTCGTGTCGAAGACCTGGCCGTCTTCCAGCTTGCCGGTGTAGTGGACGGCGACGGTGTCGCCCTCTTGGATGGGCATGGGGGACAACCGACCGGGCATGGTACAAAGGGCTGCCGCAGGGGGCGGGCGAGGTCGGGCGCCGAGGGCGCCCCCGTCCGATTCCTCCGCCAGCATCCGGCGCTGCAAACGCGGCCGGAGCAGAGCCAAGGGGAACCTCGCTGCGCGAGGCGGCTCGCTGCCCACCAAGGCGCGCCGTGACCTTCGGTCACTCCTTCGCCTTGATCCACACGCGCAGGTGCTTGCGCACCTGCTCGGCGCACCGAAGCCGTCGTTCGGGCTTCGCCCTCACTCCTTGGCTTTGATGCGCTTCATCGTGAAGAGGCTCTCGCGCTCCATCTCTTCCAGGCGGAAGGCGATGAAGGTCTTGACCTCCTCCAGCTCCGGGAGGACCTTGAACTCCAGGGCGTTGACGCGGCGCTTGGTCTTCTCGACCTCGTCCAGGAGGCGCTTGATGCTGGTCTCCAGCTCGGCGGCCTCGATGATCTTCTCCACGAGGGCCTCGTAGGTCTCCACGGCCTCGTCGACGGAGGCGCTGGTGCCGACGATGCCGTAGCCGCGCTCGGTGATGCTGCGGCGGACGCGGTCGGCCTCGATCTGGGGCACGCGCACGCCCATGATGTTGTGTTCCTTCAGGCGCACCGTGGGGGGCTGGCTGACGGTGTTGGCGACGCTGCGCACCGTGAGGGCGCCCTCGACGGCGGCGGCGGTGTCGATGGCCTCCTGGGCGGCGACGAAGCGCTCGACCAGGTCGGCGCGCAGGCTCTTGACGCGGTCGAGGATCTGGAAGATCTCGTACATCAGGCCGTCCCGCTTCTTCTTGAGCAGGTTGTAGCCGGACTTGGAGAGCTGGATGCGCCGCTTGACGTTGATGAGCTCACTCCGCGTGGGGGTGACGTTCTGCGCCGCCATGGACGGGGCGCGCGACAAGGGGGCCATGGATAAACGTTGGGCAGTGCCCGACCGTTGGCCCAAAGTTATCGCAGAATGCAGATGTATGGAGTTTGACCGCTTTGCTACCCACAAGGGATAGGCTTAGGAAGGCACCGAGCACTGCCCGGGCAAATGGGACTCTACGAACTGCATCGCAAGGAAACCTGCGGTGAAGCTGATTGGCCTCTTCGTTCCTTGAACATCCGCGTCAGCGTCGACGCGGACTTCGGCGAGACCCCCATGCCGGGCCCCGCACAACGGCGCGCCATCCTGAAGGGCGTCCTGCACGCCCTGGGGGGCGCCGAAGAGCAGGACGTGACCATCCTCAGCAACCCCATCGCCAGCTTCACCCAGCGCAAGGAAGAGGGATCCGCGTGGACCCGCCCCGAGGGGATCGACCTGCGCGTGGTCAAGAGCGCCCACCGCATCGTCAACGAGGTCTGCAAGCGCAGCCAGTCGGGCCGGGCGGTGCTGGCCTCGGAACTGGTTGGCTCCATCGGCCTCAGCGCCCCGACCATCGGCCGGCTGCTGCGTCCGGGAGAGCAGGCCAACGAATACCTCGCCCAGTACCTGGTCGTGACGCCGCACGGCCGCACGAAGGCGCTGGACCTGACGCCGCAGGGCCGGATGCTTGCTTCGAAGATTCGTGCGGGCGTCGTGCCCTCGTAGGGAATCGAGGGCCGAGCCCGCGCGCCCCGACGCCTACCCCGACCCCATCCGGAACCCGGCGGCGCACTCGGCGGCGACGGTCCAGGTGTTGAGCGGTTCGGGGAAGACGCGGAACGTATCCGGCGCCGCCTCCGCCCACGCGGTTGCGTAGTCGCCGCGCGGGGAGCCAGGCAGGACGAGGGTCAGGTCGCCGCCGACGGCGCGGGCGGGGAGCACGGTGGGGTCGAGGACGGCGCCGTCGCCGTCGTGGCGCAGCACCGGACCGGCGGCGACGGCGTCGAGGACCTCGCGCGGCGTCCTGCGGCCCTCGGTCCACAGCAGGGGGTCCTTGTCCTGGCTGGCGCCGTCGCGCAGCACCTTGGCCAGCAGGCCGTGGAACCGTTGCTCGCCGCGCGGCGGCCGGGTGTCGGGGCGGATGCGCACGAGGGTGCCGTCGCGGGCGTGGACGGCGACGTCGAGGCGACCCTGCCTGCACAGGGGCCCCTCCAGGAGGGACAGGAGCGTGTACTGGACGATGTCCGGCCGGCCCCGCCGGTCGCCGTCCTCCAGCTGCCTGCACGCCTGGCGGTGGAGGTTCTGGTCCAGCAGCAGTTCGCCGGGACGGCGATTCTGGGCCTTGGCGTGGTTGCGCACCTGGGGGTGCCCGGCGACCTCGGCGGGGACGAGTTCCAGTTCTGCGTCGGCGAGGATGATGCGCAGCACGGACGCGGCGAGCGGGGCGTGGGATTTGGCGCTGTCGCGCGCGCAACAACGATTATGTGGTCGGGTGCGCAGGCGCCAGCATGGCCTTCAACAAGTTCGACCCCCGCGCGCCGGAGCCCGGCGAGGATGCGGACACGCTGTCGCGCCGCGCCTGGCTGCTGAAGTGGGGCTGGTGGATCAGTACGGGATACACGCTGTTCGGGTTCCTGATGATCGGCTACTTCCTGTTCTGGCGTTGAGTCCCCCGTGTCGACGGACGAGGCCGGCGGGAACGCGATTCTCCAGGAAAAAGTTCAATAGGTCTACATCATTTTTCAAGGTAATGAGTCCCCGAGGCTCCACCGATCCCAAAGCGATAATCGGGGGCCGATTCCACTCCATCGGGGACGAATACGGCCAACTCGTCGCGTTCAAAGAAAACGGTTCGGTTTCCTTCGAATGTTTCCACCCCGAGCGCGGACGGTGGTGGCACGCGGGCCGATACGACGGCAGGGCCGGCGCCATCCGCCTCGACGGGGGCGAGTCCCTCCCGGTCGAACCCGTCACGCCACACATGCTGCGCATCGCGGGCCGCACCCACCGGCGCATCCTGGACGACGGGAGCGTCGTCGGCTACCCACGCACCCTCGACGCCCTGTTCCGGAAGGACGACGCCCACATCCAGCTGCGCACCGACGGCACCCTGATGCTCACGCAGGGCGGCGACGCCGGGGGGACGGCGGAGCGGGGACGGTACGACCTGTACCGGGGGTACGCGCACGTGGACGCGTGGGGGGCGACGCGCACCATCGAACTGCTTTCCAGCGGCGACCTTCGGGTGGGTGTCGAGCGGTTCGCCGGCGACGCCGCCGCAACCAGCGACGCCGCAGCACCCCAGCCCGTCACGCCGTGACGAGGGACGCCGCCCCGGTCGCGCGATGTGGACTCAGGTGCAAACCAGGCCCAGCGTCCCCTGCCCGGCGGCCTTGTGCAGGTCCTGGGCGATGCGCTTGCCGGTGCTGAGGCCGGGCTCGACCATCTCGCTGTAGGGAGACCCCTGGATGAACGGGTTGGTGCCGGCGACGATGCGGGCGCTGATCTCGAAGACCTTGAACTCCAGGTCCGGCGTCACGATGGTTTCCAGGCAGAAGGGACCCCACAGGCCGCCGAAGCGCTTGTAGGATTCCCGCACGACGCCCTCACCCATCTGGAACACCTTGGGCAGCAGGCTCTCGCGGATGACCATGGGGATGTTGCCGGTGACGACGAACTGGGGGTCGATGCCGGCCTCCTGGAGTTCCTTGATGGAACCGATGCGGTTCAGTTCGTCGATGTTGGACTCGTCGCGGCGGTCGATGCTGAGCATCTGCAGGTCGCCGAGGGGGCCGTCGTCGCCCTCCAGCCGGAAGCCGCCCTCCTCGATGCGGCTGTGGAAGTAGTGCAGGTAGTAGCGGGTGCCCATGACGAACTCCTGGATCGTGTGGGGCTCGCCCTCCTGGATCTGCCGCTTGTACTCGTGGTAGTTCTTGGCGATGAAGAAGCCCTTGCCGCCCTTGGCGCCGTGGTACTTGACGATGACCGGCTCGACGATGTCCTTGGGGTCCGTGATCTCGCGGGGCATGGTGATGCCCGCCTCCTCCAGCCACGCGCGCTCCTTGCCGCGGTGGCTCTCGAAGTCGAGGACGTGCCGGTTGCCGTAGACGGGCACCTCGATGGCGGTGAAGTCCTTGGCGCCCATGTACTCGATGAGGCTGCCGTGGGGGATGATGACCACGTTCTGGGCGCGCAACTCGGGCGCCAGGTCGATGAGGTCGTGGTAGGAGTCGAGGCGCAGGACCGTGTCCGGCTTGGCCTCGGGGAAGGCGTCGTAGTAGCGCAGGTCCCGGTCGCCGGCGATGATCGCCATGGTGCGGAACCCGAGCTTCTTGGCTCCGTGGAAGATCTGGAGGCTGCTGTGGCTCGCCGCCGTCGCGATGCACAGGTCGTTCGTGTCGTACCCCGCGAGCCAGTCCTCGACGCCCATGGCGCGGCGAGCCGAGGCGGATATTTCAGGCGTGCGGGCACGGCGTGCTTTACGTCGACCCCCGCTGCCGCCGCCGTGGACAAGCCCACCCTCCGCACCCACGTCCGCTCCCTGCGCGCCGCGCTCCGGCCCCTCGTTCGGGCCCAGGAGGAGGAACTGGTCAACGCCGCCGTGGTCAGCGACGAGGTGTGGGCGGCGGCGGACGTGGTGGCCGTCTACAAGGCCGTCGGCGACGAACTGTCCGTGGTCTCGGCGACGAACCACGCCCTGCGCACCGGCAAGCGCGTCTGCTTCCCCCGCGTCGCCCCCGGCGACCAGCTCGTCCTGCACGAGGTGACGGACTGGGCGCAGCTGGAGCCGGGCCAGTTCGGGGTGCCGGAGCCGCCGGAGTCTGCGCCCGTGGTGAGCCCGGCGACGGTGGACGTGTGCCTGGTGCCGGGGGTCGCGTTCTCCGAGCGCGGGGACCGGCTGGGCCAGGGCAAGGGGTACTACGACCGGCTGCTGCCGACGCTGGGCGGCACGTCGTGGGGGGCGGCATTCTCGTGCCAGGTGGTCGACGCGGTGCCGACGGAGCCCCACGACCGGCCCGTGGACGTGGTGGTGTGGCCTGGAAACCTCGAATTGACTTGACATGTTCGACTCGGATTGAAACTGTCCACGCTTGTCGATGGTGGAGCGCCCGGCCTACGTAGATTGCCGTAGTCGGGCCGTCAAGGCTTATCTTGCGACGGCACTCAGGGCGGTCTGGTCGACGTGACGCATCCCAAGAACCCCCTCCACGAGGTGCTGCACCAGCAGGTGGGCATCGATTCCTTCGCCCTCGACGGCGACGACACCCTCATCGTCGAGGCATGGGACGAGCGCGAGCGGCGGCCGCGCCGCGTCCTCGTCCGCTGATCAGCGCGCGTAGGTCGCCGTGAGGCGGCCCTGCGCCAGGACGTGCCCCTCCCGGGCCGCGTCGAACGCCGCGCGGTCGCTGCCCTCCGGCAGGTCCAGTTCCACGTCCAGCGCGTAGACGGTCAGCACGTAGCGGTGCGTCCCGCCGGGCGGGCACGGACCGCCGTAGTCGGAGCGCCCCCCGCCGTTGGCACCCACGACGCCGAGTCCACGCCCGTCGGTCCCCGCCGGCCACGCGCTCCGGTCCGGCGGGAGGTTCCACGCGAGCCAGTGGACCCACGTCCCCGCGGGGGCGTCCGGGTCGTCGAAGACCGCCGCCAGCGTCACCGCGTCGGCCGGCACGTCGTGGACGACCCACGGCGGCGTGGTGTCCGCGCCGTCGCAGGTGTGCTCGGTCGGGAAGCGACCGCCCTCCTCGTAGGCAGGACTGCTGACCCGCACGGGAGGGAATCGGCGGCAAGGCGCATGGCCGTGCCGGTGGCGGCAAGGGGGAAGGGGGCGAAGCAACCAGGGAGGAACGGGCGGAAGAAGGAGGGGGAAGGCGGCGAGCGCCGCGCCTTAGTAGCGGACCTCGCCGACGAGGCCGTGCTCGGCGACCACGTCGCTGGCGGACACGGTGAACGTCCAGGTGCCGGCGGCGTACTGGCGAAGCTCCTCCGTCTCGAAGAAGAAGTTGGTGGCGTCGTCGCCGCTGCCCTCGAAGACCACGGTGCCGGCGCCGTCGACGAGGGACACGAAGAGGTCCGGCTCGCCCAGCAGGCTCAGGCCGTAGCTGTGGTAGTGCCAGTCGAGGAAGAACTCCTCGTACCCGTCGTGGACGTCCCAGGAGAACGACGACGACTCACCCAGCACCATGAAGCCCGTGGTGCAGAAGTAGACGTCCTCGGGGCCCTCCGGCTCCGCGGTCTCGTTGCTCTCGGGCTCCGGTTCGGGCTCAGGCTCGGGTTCCGGCTCGGGTTCGGGTTCGGGTTCCGGCTCCGGTTCAGGTTCCGGTTCGGGCTCGGGTTCCGGTTCGGGCTCAGGCTCGGGCTCCTGCGTCTGGTTGCCGCCGCTCCCCCCGCCGCCGGGGCAGCCGGGCAGCAGGCAGTCGTCGGCGGGGACCCCCTGCTGGAGGGGGTCGAACAGGTCGTCGCCGACGGCCGCGTAGCTGCCGGCGAGCACGGTCGTCAGGGACAGAAGAATGGACAGGGGGGCGTTCATCGGTGGGAGAGGCGCTTCAGCCCCTACTTAAGGAACATAGTTCCTTCAAACGAATCAACCACCGTCGGACCCCCTGCGCTCCCCGTGAATCTATGAGGTCCGCCCCCGATGCCGCGCCGTGGGAAGGACCGGCCGACCCCGCATCCGCGTCCACGCCGACCTGCGGGGGCTGCCGGGGACCGAGCACCTGCACGTCGTCGTCGCGCAGGCCGGCGGCGCGCCGGCGGGAGCCGTGGAGTTGGCGCTGGAGGACCCCGGCGACGGCCCGTGGAGCACGCCGCCCGAACCGCACCCGTTCCGGCTGGAGGCGGGACAGCAACGGTGGGCCGCCTTCGGCGTGGAACCGCACCTGGCGCCGGGCCGGCGGTTCGTCTTCGACCTGGTGCTGCGCGGCGACGCCGTGCGCGTGCGGCGCCGCTACCGGTTGGAGGAGCACGGGGGCCACTGGCGGCTGCGCGCCGGGAACCGGCTCCTGCACCGCCGGCCCCGCCCGGCCCCCGCCGAAACCTCCAACGCCGGGACGCGGTGACGCACCCGTGCCCGACCGCGACCCCCGCCCCGGCAAGCTGCTTGCCCGCACCCCCGTGGACGACGCCCACCGGGGCCTGATGCTGCACCTCGTGGAGCACGCCCAGGAGCGCGCCGAGTCCACGTGCGTCGACCTCCAATACGAGTTCGGCCCCGCCGTCGCCTGCATCGCGGGGTGCCAGCAGTTCCTGCGCCTGCACCGGGGCGGCGACGACCCCGGCGCCGTCGAACTGATGCTGCCCGACGACGCCAAGGGCGCCCTCGCCGACGCCGGCTTCGAGCTGCTGGAGCCCCACGGCGCCGTCTTCCGGATGTTCGGCTGGACCCGCATCGAACCGACGACGGGCGACGCGGGGGCGCTGGACGCCGCGGTGGACGCCGCGTTCGACCACGCCCGCAGCAAGGGGAAGCCCAGCCTGTGAGCCCCCGGCGCCCCACCCCGGACCCCGTCGGCCCCGGCGAGGAGTCGGTCTGGGACTACCCCCGACCCCCCGCCGTCGTGCGGCTCTCGGTGCCCGTGCGCGTGGAGCACGCGGGGCGGGAGGTCGCCGCCAGCCGCCGCGCCTGGAAGGTGATGGAGACCGCCGGCGCCCCCACCTACTACCTCCCCGCCGAGGACGTGCGCACCGACTGGCTGGAGCGGGGCGAGGGGCGCAGCTGGTGCGAGTGGAAGGGCCGGGCCGCCTACTGGGACCTGCACGTCCCCGGAGCGCCCCCGGTCCCGGCGGCCGCCTGGAGCTACCCCGAGCCGAACCCCGACTTCGGGATGCTCCGGGACGCCCTCGCCTTCTACGCCCAGAAGGTCGACCGGTGCCTCGTCGACGGCGAGGTCGCACGCCCCCAGCCCGGCGGCTTCTACGGCGGCTGGGTCAACTCCTGGATCAAGGGCCCCGTCAGGGGCGAACCCGGCTCGGAACTCTGGTGACTGGACAGGTGCGAACCGCCGCGCCACCTCTTTGAACCGCCCCCGGAGGTGCGTCCCAGGGTGTGGACGCGTGCGTCCGCGCCCGGAGTGCTTCCCATGAACAAGACCCCCCTCCTGCTCGCAGCCCTGCTCGTCCTCGCCGCCGTCGCCGCTGCGCCCGTCGCCAGCGCCGAACCGGCCGCGTGCGACGCCCGCGCACCGGACGCCTGCGTCCCGACGGTCTGGGTCACCAGCCGCGGCGAGGCATGCGTGCACGTCCCGGGCGAACCCGTGTACTGCACGCCCATCCTGAGCCTGACCACGAGCGGCCCCAGCGTCTGCATCCCCAAGGGCGGCGGATTCTGCGTCGGCGTCAACACGCCCCCCGGCAGGATCTGCATCGGCGTCAGCGACCAAGTCCCCCTGTGCATCGAGACCGACTGACCGCCGCCGCAGCCCTGTAGCGGCACGCTTCCCCCTTCCTCCCCCTGCGCCGCCGGAGCCCTCCTACGTCGGGCTCCAACGTCGCATCAGCAACGAGTTGCCGACCACGCTGACGCTGCTGAAGGCCATGGCCGCCGCCGCCAGCATCGGGTTCAGCAGCCACCCGGTCAGTGGGTAGAGCACCCCCATTGCCACCGGAATCAGCAGGACGTTGTATCCGAAGGCCCAGCCGAGGTTCTGGTGGATCTTGCGCACGGTGTAGGCGGAGAGTTGCATGGCGGTGACGGCGCCGTCGAGGTCGCCCTGGACCAGGACGACGTCGCCGGTCTCCTTGGCCACGTCCGTCCCGGTGCCCACCGCGACGCCGACGTCGGCCTGGGCGAGGGCCGGGGCGTCGTTGATGCCGTCGCCGACCATCGCCACGACGCGGCCCTCCTCCTGGAGCCGCTGGACGTGCTCGGCCTTGCCGGCGGGGCGCACGTCGGCCACCACGTCGTCGATTCCCACGGCGCTGGCCACGGCGCGGGCGGTGGCCTCGTTGTCGCCGGTGAGCAGGACGACGTGCTTGCCGGCGCGGTGCAGCCGCTCCACGGCCTGCCGGCTGCTGGGCTTGACGGGGTCGGCGACGGCCACGATGCCTACGACAGCGCCATCGAAGGCGACCAGCACGGCGGTGCGGCCCTCCCGCTCCTGCGCGGCGAGGGCGTCCTCCCAGGCGTCGGCGGGGACGCCGTGGTCGGCCAGCCGGGCGCGGTTGCCCACGAGGACGTCGACGCCGTCGCTGGTGCCGGCGACGCCGTGGCCGGCGATGGACCGGAAGCCGTGCACCTTGGGCGCCTGGACGCCGCGCGCGGCGGCGCCGTCGGCGATGGCGCGGGCGACGGGGTGTTCGCTCTGGCCCTCGACGGCGGCGACGAGGGCGAGCATCCAGTCCTCGTTCGTGCCGGGGGCGGCCTGGACGTGGACGAGGCTGGGGCGGCCCTCGGTGACGGTGCCGGTCTTGTCGAGGACGACCGTGTCCACGTCGCGCACGCGCTCCAGCGCCTCGCCGCCCTTGATGAGGATGCCGCGCTGGGCGCCGAGGCCGGTGCCGAGCATGATGGCGGTGGGGGTGGCGAGGCCCATGGCGCAGGGGCAGGCGATGACGAGGACGCTGACGACGATGAGGCCGGCGAAGACGGCGAGGGTCTGGTCGGGGGGGAGGCCGAACCGGTCGGCGCCCCAGAGGGCCCAGAAGGTGCCCGCCAGGGCGGCGAGGACGAGGACGACGGGCACGAAGACGCCGCTGACGCGGTCGGCGATGCGTTGCAGTGGCGCCTTGCGCTCGTTGGCCTCCTGCACGAGGCGGACGATCTGGCTCAGGAGGGTGTCGGCGCCGACGCGGGTGGCCTCGAGGGTGAGGCTGCCGCCGTGGACGAGGGTGGCACCCACCACGTCGTCGCCGGGAGCCTTGGCGACGGGGACCGACTCGCCGGTGACCATGGACTCGTCCACGTGGGCGGCGCCCTCCAGGACGCGGCCGTCGACGGGGACCTTCTCGCCGGGCTTGACGAGCAGCCGGTCGCCGACGGCCACGTCCTCGACGGAGACCTCCTCGGTGGCGCCGGACGCTCCCGATGCATCGAGGAGGCGTCGGGCGGTGGGCGGGGCGAGGTCCATGAGGCGCACGACGGCACCGCGCGCGGAGCGCTTGGCGCGGGCCTCGAACGTCTTTCCGAGGGCGACGAGGGTGATGATGACGGCGCCGGTCTCGAAGTACGTCTCGTGGGCGCTGCCGCCGCGGGCGATGACGTACAGGCTGAGGCCGAAGGCGGCGCTGGTGCCGAGGGCGACGAGGGTGTCCATGGTGGCGCCGCCGCTTCGCAGCGCCCGCCAGGCGCCGCGGTAGAAGGCGAGGCCGGGACCGAACTGGACGGGCCCCGCCAGGGCGAGGGCCACCAGGGCGTCGCGGGGGAGGGGGGCGCCGCCCAGGGGCAGCCACGCCATCGTGTAGACGAGCAGCGGCGCCGTGAAGACGGCCCCCCACAGGAACCGGCGGCCCCAGGTGCGTGCCTCGTCCCCCACCACGTCGGTGGCGACGCCGTAGCCGACCTTCTCGACGGCCTGCCGCATCCGCCGCACGTCGACGTCCGCGTGGACGACGACGGCCTGCTCGGTGGCGAGGTTGACGCGCACCTCGGAGACGCCCTCGACGCCCCGCAGGGCCTTCTCCACGTGGGCGACGCAGTTGGCGCACGTCATGCCGGTGATGCCCAGGCGTTCCTCCGCCACGCGAGGGGATGGGTGCCCCACCCTTGTGCCGTTTGCGCTTTGCGCGTGCAAAGGAGGCCGTGCTACAGGGAGAAGTCCGCGCCGGCGCCCCGCTGGTCGGCATCGCGGGCGTTCTGTTGGTGGATGCGCCGCACCCCCACCAGGAACGCGCCCTCCCCGTCGCGCATCAGGGCCAGCAGGACGGCGTCCAGGGGCCGGGGCGCGGGGCCGGCGACGTTCGTGGCCAGGTC
>JANQNI010000118.1 GCA_028289805.1 Thermoplasmatota archaeon
CCGCCGGTCCAGCGGGCGTTAATTTCGGTGACAATCAGCTCCGGCAGGCGTGAGTCGGCGTTGGGGTTTCGACCGGACGGTCCTCCTGGCGGCGGGGTCGGAAGCGGACGTGGACGCGCATGGGAGCGAGGGGGTAAGCGCCAGCTGCAGGATTCGAACCTGCGTGGTCAGAGACCAGCGGATTTCGAATCCGCCGCACTACCGGGCTATGCGAAGCTGGCATGGAGGGGCACGTGAGCGAAGCGAGCGAGGCCGCTTCAAGCCGGACGCGAGCCGCGCTCGTGCGGCTGGCGGCGGGCATGCGCCGGGCCAGGACGGGCCACAGGGAGGGGCTATTTGCCGCTTTCGAGCGTCGGGCTCAAGTCTTGGGTCGGGGTGGCCGGGACGTGGACGCCGAGGACTTCCTGGAGCCGGACGAGCTGGAGCCCCGGCCGGCGTCCGGCATCGACCCCGACTCCTTGCAGTACAAGGAGGCGTGCGACGGGTGCGCGACGCACCTGAGTTGGGTGGACGTGTGTTTCGTGTGTTCGCACGAGTGCACCTGGTGCCCCGACTGTGCAGAGGGCTACGGCATGGTGTGCCCCAACTGCTCTGGGGAACTCGTGCGGAGGCCAAGGCGGACGCAGCCAGTACGGCGAGTCTGACGCACCCCGCACTCAGGCCGGTTGCATGCGGATGTCGCGGAGGTGCTCGGGAGGAGCAGGTCGCCGCTGAGCCCAAAAGGCCTCTTCGGAACTGCACACGGGGCGGCCATCATGCTCGCCCTTGTAATATGGTTCCCAGTCCACGTTGAAGCACCCGGCGTCGAAATCTGTCGCGGTAAAACTATTTCCACCGTAATTCGGGTCAGGAAGTTGATGAGTTATCCGAAAGCGCAAATGATATACCCCATTCCCTGCTCCGAGCGGGCGTTCGTCGTACGCCCCCCAACCAGCATCAAACAACTCAGTCCAGTTTCCGGGGCCGGCAAAGAAGACGAGTGCGGCCTCAAACCGGCCACCAGGACCCAACTCACCGTCGAACCCCATCGGCAACCGTTCGTACTCTGGCAACGCCTCCAGGTCGTGGCTGTGGGCGAGCCCAGACCACGCGGGCCAGTAGGCAGACCGACCATAATGGAACCGAACCTCATCCCCTTGCCCAGGAATCCCCTTGCCCTCCTGGTCGCGATGGGAAAGGGCGGCAGACAGCGTGAACGGATTCAGTTCTTCTCCGATGGTCGCGTTCGACACGTTGACGATTGTGACGTTCACGTAGAGCAGAGGGCCCTCGAACCGATACGTCGCCTCCTCGAACCAAAGGACGGGGGCCGGCAGGTCCGGCGCACTCAGGCACCCGCCCAGGGCGACCAGCAGCGGCAGGAGCACGAGGGCCCGCACACTCACCAAGACCCCTGAAGGTTGTTAAATGCTGCTTGGATCAGATCCGCCTCGCTGCCCCGACAGTTCAACGACCTAAGATTCGGCAGGTCCCACCAGCGGTTGGATGCTGGCACCTGGAAACCCAGGGAACTCACGGAGCAGACGTACCCGGAACGGCCGCTGAAGATGCCCGTGGACCCCTCCGGACCTGCCACCGAGCGCCCTGCCCACAGGGAACGGCCCCTCGGCCCCTGAAAGCTGCACAAACGGCTATATACACGACCCTTGTCGCCCGCCCTGCATCCGGTAGAGCCGGTGCTCCGTCAAGGAGGACCAAAGCCTTCCCGCTGCCCAAGCGGGTGGGGTCGGCACGACCGGATCTCCGCGGGCGCTCTGCCCCAATAGAGCATCGCCCGACCGCCCGAAGGCCGATGGCCGGAGGGAACAGGAGAAAACAACATGGCAAGCAACCACCACCCCCGACGCGGCTCCATGGGGTTCTACCCCCGCAAGCGCGCGCGCTCCGTCGTGCCGCACACGAAGAGCTGGGCGGCGGACGGCAGTGAACCGAAGCTGCAGGGCTTCGCCGGTTACAAGGCGGGCATGACCCACGCCGTTGTCACCGACTACCGGCCCCACAGCACCACCTCCGGACAGGAGGTCGTGATGCCGGTCACCGTCGTCGAAACGCCCCCCATGACCGTCTGCGCGGTCCGCCTCTACGAGAAGACGCCCTACGGCAAGAGGACCCTGACCGAGGTCTGGGCCTCGGAGCTTCCCAAGAAGCTCGCCGGCCGCATCCCCCTGCCCAAGAAGCAGGACGCGGAGGCGAAGTGGAAGCTGGTCGAGGACGCGGACGTCTCGGACGTGCGCGTGCTGGCCTGCACCGCTCCCGGCGCCGTGACCGGCGTGGACAGCAAGACCCCCGAGGTCATGGAGATCCGCGTGGGCGGCGGCGACGTCGCGGCCCGCGTCGAGTTCGCCAAGGGCCTGCTGGGCAAGGAGACCACCATCAACGACACGCACCACGCCGGCCAGATGGTCGACGTGCAGGGCGTGACGAAGGGCTACGGCTTCGAGTCCCGCGTCGTGCGCTTCGGCACCAAGCTGCTGACGCACAAGAACAGCAAGCACCGCCGCATGATCGGTACCCAGGGTGCCTGGCACCCCAGCTTCGTGCAGTCCACCGTCCCCAACGACGGCCAGCGCGGCATGCACCACCGCACCGAGTACAACAAGCGCATCATCAAGATGGGCGAGGAGGGCAGCGAGGTCACGCCCAAGGGTGGCTTCCTGCACTACGGCGAGGTGCGCAACCCCTACATCCTGCTGCACGGCAGCATCCCCGGCCCGGCCAAGCGCCTGGTCAAGCTCCGCGACGCCGTGCGCTACACGCGCGGCATCGACGCCGAGCCCAGCATCGAGTTCATCAGCACCGGCAGCAAGCAGGGAGGTCGAACCCAATGATCAAGGTCCCCGTCTACGCCAAGGGCGGCAAGAAGGGCGGCGACGTGGAGTTGCCCTCCGCCTTCGCCACCCCCGTCCGCACCGACCTCGTCCGCAAGGCGGTCAAGGTCAGCCGCGCCAACCGCCGCCAGCCCTACGGTGCCAACCCCGTGGCCGGCGAGCGCCACGCCACCGCCTCCGTCGGCAAGGGCAAGGGCGCCAGCCGCGTGCCCCGCCTGACCCAGGGCCGCGTCGCCGCCCTGGCCCCCAACGTCGTCGGCGGCCGCCGCGCCCACGCGCCGCAGTCCCGCCACGACTGGGGCCTGAAGATCAACACGAAGGAGCGCCGCCCCGCCACCCAGAGCGCCCTGGCCGCCACGGCCGACGCCGAGACGGTGGGCGCCCG
>JANQNI010000122.1 GCA_028289805.1 Thermoplasmatota archaeon
GCTGTGGCCGCCGAGGTACTTGGTGGCGCTGTGCAGGACGGCGTCGGCGCCCAGCAGGAGGGGGCGTTGCAGGGCGGGGCTGGCGAAGGTGGCGTCGACCACCAGGAGCGCCCCCACGGCGTGGGCGGCGTTGGCCCAGGCGGGAACGTCGCTGACGCGCAGCAGGGGGTTCGTGAGGCTCTCGCACCAGACGAGCCGGGTGTTGCCGGGCAGGTCGCCGGCGGCGGGGGCCTCGACGTCGAGGCGCACCACCTCGACGCCCATGGGTGCCACCAGGTCTTCCAGGAGGGCGGTGGTGCCGCCGTAGACGCCCCGCTGCACGGCGACGGCGTCGCCGGGGCGCAGGAGCCCGAAGAGGACCTGCTCGGCGCCGAGGCCGCTTGCGAAGGCCAGCGCGCGGGCGCCCACGGCATCCCCGCCCTCCAGGGCGGCGACCTTGTCCTCCAACGCCTGCACGGTGGGGTTGTCGTAGCGGCTGTAGATGTACGCGTTGGGGGTCCCGTCGGCGTGCTCGGGGAACCGGTACGTGCTGCTGGCGACGATGGGCGTGTTGACGGCCCCGCTCTCGTGGGGGCGTTCTCCGGCGTGGACGGCCAGCGTGGACGGGCCCGGCATCGCGGCGGGGAGGGCCCTGCGGCTTTTCAGGGATGGCCCGCGGAAACCGGGGCGTGCTTTCACCGACCCCAGGGGACAAACGAATCATCTCAAGTGCGTCCACCAGCCTGCATGGCGATGATGAGCCTGGTCGAGGAGGAGCTGGGCGGCCCCACCGTGTTCCGGGACCTGGCGAAGCTCGACTTCGACTACGTCCCCGAGGAACTGCCCAACCGAGAGGAGGCGATGCGCTTCCTGGCCCGCACCTACCGCGGCCTGACCCAGGGCGGCACCCGCGAGCACGCACTGGTCTGGGGCCCCGTCGGCACCGGCAAGACCGCCGTCGCCAAGCGCTTCGCCCGCGACTTCGCCACCGTCCTGGGCAAGAAGGGCCGCCGCCTGGAGTCCGTCCACGTCAACTGCCGCCGCCGCAAGAGCGCCGCCCTGGCGATGCTGGGCATCCTCAACCACTTCGAACCCAACTACCCCGAACGCGGCTTCAGCGTCGGCGAGATGATGCGCGACCTGCGCAAGCACCTGGAGCGCCGCGACTGCCACCTCCTGGTCATCCTGGACGAGGTGGACGCCCTGCTGCGCGCCGACGGCAGCAACCTCGTCTACGACCTGACGCGCTTCAACGACGAGACCGGCCAGGCGTGGGTCGGCATCAGCCTCGTGCTCATCAGCCAGCAGAACGTGCTGGAGTTGCTCGACGACGCTGCCCTCTCCACCTTCAAGCGCAGCAACACGTACCAGGTCCAGCCCTACACGGCCGACCAACTGGAGCCTATCGTCCAGCAGCGCGTCGACCTGGCCTTCGCCCCCGGCGTCGTGGACCCCGACTGCGTCAGCCTCATCGCCGACATCGCCGGGGAGAACCAAGAGTCCAACCGCAGCGGCCCCGGCGACGCCCGCCTCGCCATCGAGTTGCTGACCAAGGCCGGCCAGACCGCCGACGACGAGATGCGCGACAGCGTCATGGCCGACGACGTGCGCACCGCCAAGGCGTACACCTACAGCGTCGTCACCACGAGCAAGCTCCAGAACCTCCCGAAGCACCCCCTCCTGGTGCTCGCCGCCCTCGCCCGCCGCCTGGAGCGCGACCAGGCCGCCTACGCCACCACCGGCGGCGTCGAGGAGATGTACCACCTTCTGTGCGAGGAGCACGACGAGAGCCCCCGCGGCCACACCCAGTTCTGGAAGTACCTCAAGCAACTCCAGGACGCCGGGTTCCTGTACGCCAAGATCAGCGGCAAGGGCCACGCCGGGACCACGCAACTGCTGAGTCTGCCCGACGTCCCGACGAAGGTGCTGTTGGACAAGGTGCGGGATCTTCTGGAGTGAGCGAAGCGAACGGAGGAAATCCCGCACACGCTCCAGTGCATAGCACTGGACGCGGTGCGGGATCTACTGGAGTGAGCGAAGCGAACGGAGGAAATCCCGCACACGCTCCGGCGCGCAGCACCGGACGCAGGGTCGGACCGTCTGGAGTGCGCCGGCGACCTACGCTGCCTGCATGACCTCCGCCTTGCCGCGCCGCTCCAGCAGCGTGGCGATGGCCGGCGGCACCATGGCGAAGTCGCCCTCCCGCAGCAGGTACGTCTGCATGTCGGGGCCGACGAACGGCGGGATGTCCCCGAGGGCGCGGATGGTGACCATCTCCTGCGCGGGCGTGTCCGCCGGGACCGTCGTCGGGACGGCCGGCTCGCCCGCTGCGGGCGCCTCCGGCTCCAGGGCCTCCTGCTCCGGGGGCTCCGGCGCGGGCGGCTCGTCCAGGTCCGGCGGCACGAGGTCAGCGGGGGGCGCGGACGCCGTGGACCCAGCAGGCACGGGCACCGGCTCGGGCGGCGCCTCGACCTCTGGCGCCGGCTGCGGCGGGGGCGACGGCACGGACGGGGACGCCGGGACCGGCGCAGCCTCCCCGAACACCTCAGCCTTGCCCTGACGCAGCGTGGCGACGAAGCGGTCGTAGAGGTCGATCTACAAGTTCAAACTGCGTCTGCCGTTGATCGGAC
>JANQNI010000133.1 GCA_028289805.1 Thermoplasmatota archaeon
GTCGAAGGGGGTAGGAGGAAGGAAGAGGCGCCGTCGGCTTAGCTGGGCAGGGTGCCAGCGCGGATGCGGCTGGCGACCTTGCGGCCCAGGGGCGTGAGGTCGATGACCTTGGCGCGGCCGCGCTTGGAGACCGCCACGAGGGGGGCGAGGTACTCGCCGGCGGGGGTCTCGGCGTCCACGAACCGGTAGACCGGCGGCATGGACAGCTTGGCCTTCTCGGCGACCTCGGCGAGCGTCGGCGCGGGGCCGCGCTCCTCGAGCGAGGCGATGGCCGTGAGGAAGCGGTGCGCGGCCTTGGCACTCTTCATGTGCAGGTCCACTGGGACGCTCCAGGACTCGGCTTCCGTGGCGATCTCGCCGGGGCTGGTCTCGCCCTCCTCCAGTTCGGTCAGCTCGGCCTTGCCTGCCTCGGCGCGCTCGGCGAGGCGACGCAGGGCTTGGGCGAGGAACCTGTTGAAGGCGGCTTCGGGCACTTCCGCGGCGAAGTCCAGCACCAGTTCAAGGCGTGCGCCCTGGAGCGGGAAGTCGACGTCAGAAAACTCCTCTTGGTCGGTGATTGCAATGGTCGGCATGGTGACCACCCAAGCTTCGCACCGACTTGGGCTCTTGAAGGTTTTCGTTTTTGGGTCGGCGGGGCCGGAACGGCGGAATGGTGGGGCAGAACGCTCGAATTTCTTCATGATACCGGCGTGTTTAACGAAACATAATTCCGATTGGCCGGGAAGTATCGCATCCGAAATGGTCCGCAGGGGCAGGAAACCCAAACGTTGGGTATTGGCATGGACTTTTGATATAGGGATGAATGGAAAACTCGCGCCATGGCGGAATCTTCTTCGCGCCGAGGTAGAAACAGTGCCGTCCATGTCCTCTCCCAACGCTGCTGATTCGCCACAATCTCATGGAATCTCCATGGAACCATGCCCGAAGACAACCCGGATCCGTCCGGGACTGGATGCCCGGATGATGCACACAACTCCAACAGAACCCCCGATGCAGGCCGTTTCGGGACCTTGGGACAACGGACCCTCGGGCCTGCGTCCTGTACGTTCCTTGTCCAGGTGCAACGGTCGCACCTGAAGCACTGATATGCTCCCGGCCGAGTCTGCCCCGATGAGCGACACCCACCGCGTCGAGGTCCTGTACAACGGGGTCACCGACCGCTTCGAGTACTGGCAGAACCTGACCGCCCGCGTCCGCCTGTTCCGCCGCCGCGGCGCGGACCACTGGGTTGCCATGGTCGACGGCAAGCTGGTCACGGACCAGGAACGCGGCGACCGCCACATCGTCAGCACGGCCGCCATGCGCGCCCTGCGGGCCCCGAGCGTCGAGCAGCTGATTCCCCTGCTTGCGATGGAGGTCCACGTCCACTGCGTCCTCGACCACGCCGAGGCGTGGGGTCGCGGCGACGACGCCCTGTGGCTGGAGCCGCGCGGCGACGACGAGGCCCTGGCCGCGTAGGACGGTCCGGCCGCACGGCCTACAGGGCGTCGGCGACGATGCGCTGCCGCGTGAAGACGACGGCCAGCACCAGGCTCGCCGCCGCCAGCACCCCCAGGACGGCCAGCGTCAGCACGCCCAGGGGCTCGACGGTGCCGACGGCCAGCAGGCTGACGAGGTTCAGGGGGTCGCGCGGCAGCAGCATCGACACGACGCCCAGCGCCAGCACCAGCACGGCGTAGGCCGCCTGGGTGGCGCTCTCGTTCTTGACCGTCGCGGCGACGGCGGTGCCGGCGGCCGTCAGCAGCACGCCCATGACCGTGGCGGCGCCGACGACGAGGCCCACCTCCCGGGTCGGGAAGCCGTTGAGCCAGAACAGGCCCAGCCACACGAGCACCTGCAACGGCACCAGCAGCACGGGGACCAGGAGCTTCCCGAAGACCAGAACGGTGGGGCCGACGGGTGCCGAGCGCAGCAACAGCAGCGTCCGGGTCTTGGACTCCTGGCTCAACGCGTCGCCGGCGATGGCTCCGCTCAGGAACACCGGCGTGATGACCAGCAGCGGGATGAGCGTGGTGTAGACGAAGGTGTACGGGACCTCCGGCCGCACGTCCGTCTCCAGCAGCACCAGCTCCCGCTCCAGCCGCCCCTCCCGTTCCAGGCGCAGGTCGGTCTCGTAGTCGATGAGCAGTTGCCGGAACTGCGTCGAGAGGAGCGTGGTCTCCAGCTCCCCGTCGGCGAGGATGATGGTCAGCGTCCGCACCGCGTCGCGCTCCAGCCACCGCTCCTGCACCACGGCGTCGTAGGTGCCGTCGCGGAACCCGTCCACGGCGGTGGCGCCGTCGAGGAGGGTGACCCGGAGGTTCGCCTCGGCACGCAGGTAGGGGGCGAAGCCGTCGTCCGCGCCGACGAAGGCGACGTCGGCCTCCGGCGCGGCGTCGAGGGCCTCGGGGGAGTGGAGGGCGGTGAGGCCGGCCAGCAGGAGGGCGCTGAAGCCGGCCAGCAGCATCTGGATCAGGAACGCGACGACGAGGCTGCGCTCCCGCAGGACGTCGCGCAGCTCCTTGCGCGCCAGCGTCGCGACGACCCGCGCGCCCGTGGCCATCAGAGGAACCTCCCCAGCAGGACGTAGTTGTAGGCGGCGTGCAGCACGACGGCCGCCAGGAACGTGGCCGCCAGCCAGCCCCGGCCGCGCGCGGCGCCGTGGGCCATCAGCAGCGCGGTGGCGGCGTGCAGGAAGACGGGGACGGTGATGCCGACGAGGCCGGGCCCCGTCCCGAGCACGGCGAGCGCTTCACGGGCGAACGGCAGGTCCTCGAAGCCCACCAGGGTTAGCACCAGGTAGGACTTCTCCCCCACCCAGAAGCCGACGCCCGCCAGCAGGCCCAGGGTGGTCGGCGAGAGGGGCGTGGTGGGCAGGTCCTTGCCGGGCCGCCGTCCGGCCCAGACGACGGCGCCCTTGGCGACCTCCTCGACGACGATGCTGAGGCCCAGGAAGATGCCGAGGGCGGCCTCCAGGCTCAACACGGCGGCCAGCACGAAGACGAGCAGTTGCGCCACGAAGACGAAGGGCACCACGAGCACGCCGGCCAGCAGCAGGCTCCAGCGGCGGGTGCTGACGGCGCCCAGGGCGTCGAGGAGGCGCGCGGTGCCGCTGCGGACGCTGAAGAGCAGCTCCTCCCGCGTCATGCCCACCGCCACCGCCCCCAACGCGAAGGCGCCCAGGGAGAGCGGCAGCGTGGCGTACAGGAACTGCCCCAGGCCCACGGCCTCGCCGCGGATGCCGGTCGCCACCACGTGCACGGGCGACAGGAACGCCACCGGGGGCAGGCTGGGGAACATCGCCGGCAGGAACAGGAAGGCGTTCAGGAGCGTCGTGGCGGCCACCTGCAACAGCGACAGTTCGCGGGGGCTGCGCGCCAGGACGGCCAGGAACGTCGTGAGGGCGAACAGGAACAGCAGGAAGCTCAGGGACGCAAGGAACCCAAGCAGTCCCGCACCCAGTGCGACGGTCACGACGGCGGCGATGACGACGGTCAACCCCAGGGAAGGCAGGCTCTTGCCCACCAGCACGTCGAAGGACCGCAGGGGCGCCGAGAGCAGCAGCACGCCCCGGTGCCGCACGCGCTCGGCGTGCAGGTTGCTGGCGTGGACCTGCGCCAGCAGGCCGGCGGGCAGCACGTAGGCGAAGGTCAGCAGGAGGCTGCGGATGGGGAAGGGGGGTTCCACCTCCTCCGGGCGCAGGTCGCGCTGGATTGCACCCGTGGGCTCCGCCTCCTCAAGCACGTCCACCTCGGGCTCCGGCGTCGGCTCCTCCCCGGGACCTTCCCCGCCAGTGCCCGGCGCCTCCCCGCCGTCGGGCTCCGGCTCCGGCTGCCCCGGCCCCACGGCCGCCACGTCGACGGTGCGGGGCTCGAAGACGAGGGTGATGGTGAGGGGGAAGGCGGCGTCCAGGTCGTCCTCGGCGCGCAGCCGGGCGTCTATCCAGCGCCGCACCGCCTGCTCCAGCACCTCCAGCGCCGCCTTGCTCGCCTCCGAGTCGCCGCGGTAGAACACGTCCTCCGGGCTCAACAGCAGCAGTGCCTCCCCGGACGCGAACGCCTGCCCCTGCCCCTCCAGGACGCGGATGCGGTCGTCGGCCGCGGCGGCGGGCAGCCACGGGCTGGCGGGGTCCGCCTCGACGGTGAACAGCGCCGTCTCTGGACTCGGCGCAGGGGGCGGGAAGACGGCCACGATGGCCCCGGTGGCCAGGCCGACGGTCACCATCAGCAGCAGCGTCCGGCGGTCGAAGCGCCGGCCCTGGCGACGGGCCTCCTCGACGGCCAAACGCAACGCGTTGCGCATCTACTCCTCCACGAGGCGCTGGAGCACGTCCGCCAGGCGCGGGGACTCGCTGCCCAGGTCCACCACGCGGCCGCCGGCGTCGCGCACGGCCTCCAGGCACGCCTCCACGTCGCCCCAGGACTCCATGTGGCGCACGTGGTCCGTGCCGTCGGGGCGGCTGCCCGGAAACGGCACCGTGGCCCGGACGCGGTACTCGACGGGGCCGCCCATGCCGTGCAACTCCTGGATGGTTCCGTCCAGCACCACGTCGCCGTGGTCCATCACCAGCACGCGGTCGCACACGCGCTCCACCTGGTCCAGGTCGTGCGCCGAGAGCAGGATCGCCTTGCCCTCCGCGCGCAACTCCAGCAGGAAGGAGTCCAGGACGTGCTGCGTGGCGGGGTCGAGGCCGGAGCGGGGCTCGTCGAGGATGACCAGGCCGGGGTCGTGCAGGAGGCAGCGGGCGAGGGCGACCTTGCGGGCGCTGCCCTTCGACAGCTTGCCGATGGCCATGCTCCAGTGGCGCTCCTCCAGCCGCAGCCGCCCCAGCAGCCTGCGGGCGCGCTCGGCGCACGCCCGCCGGTCGAGGCCGTACAACGCCCCGAAGTACGCCAGGTACCCCAGCGGCGTCATGTCGTCGTACAGGGGCGAGTCCTCCGGCAGGTAGCCGAGGTTCTGCCGCACGCGGGCGTGCAGCGGGTCCTCGCCGCCGTCCGGACCCACGCGGACGGCGCCCTCCGTCGGCTCCAGGAGGCCCGTGAGCATCTTGATGGTCGTCGTCTTGCCGGCGCCGTTGTTGCCGACGAGGCCGACGATGCGGCCCGGCTCGATGTCCAGGGTCAGCGACCGGACGGCCAGGTGGCCACCGTAGCGTTTTCGCAGGCCGCGCGCCGAAAGCACACGACGAACAGGGCGGGGGTCGACTTGACCGTGTTGCTCAGGGGCCGTGGTCCGCGGGCCCGCTGGACGCCGGGCCGTTGGGCACCCATCGCGCACCCGCGCGGGCGCGCGGTTGGATAGGTCGGGAACGCCGACCAAGCCTCTTGCGCCCCCCGCCGTCTGCGCGCGCGGGCCATCCGGCCCAGGTGTACCAAGATGAAACACGTGTTCCTCGTGACGAGCCTCCTCGTCCTGTCCGGCCTGTCGTTCCTTCCCGGCGCCCAGGCTGAGGCATCGCCGCCGGCCGCCGCAGCCATCCCGGAACCCTGTCAGGACGGTTTCGGCCACAGCCGCTGCGCGGTCGCCGTCGGACCCTGCGCAGCCGACGTGCGCTACTACCAGCACGACTCCTTCTTCACGGAGTCCGCCGCCTGCCGCATCGGCAACGTCCACTGCGGCTACTACAGCCACAGCCTCTACCGCCAGTGGACCGGCTTCGACTGCGTGTCCGACGGCCCCCTCGTCAGCACCACCGATGGCGACGCCTGTGAGGAGCGCTCCGGCTACAGCGAGTGCCGCTACGGCGTCCCCGCCTGCGGCCTCGTGGTGCGCTACTTCTACCACGACGCCTTCCACCAGTTCGACCTGGACTGCCCCAAGCTGCCGACGACCGCCTCCAGCACCTCGGCGGCCGACCCCGTCGACTGCCGCCGCCCCATCGACGGCCACCAGTTCTGCGAGGCCGAGGTCGGCCGCTGCAACGTCAGCGAGGTGCTCCACCGGGGCCACCTCACCGCCCACGCTGAGTGCCAGCCCACGGACGGCAAGAGCCGCTGCGGTGTCTACGCAGCCTACCCGGCTCTGGAAGTGACGTACCGCTGCATGGGCGGCGAGGGCCAGGTCTGGCCGCCCGCCGTCAGCACGGCCTCCAGTGCCCAGCCCATCCAGTGCTGGGGCCTCGACGGTCGCCTGGGCTGCGAGGTCACGGCCAAGACCTGCCGCGCCGGCTTCCACTACGAGCGCGGCGAGCTGGAGGACGTCTCCGCCCGGTGCTCGCAGCCGTCCGGCGTCGCGTAGGTGAAGCTCGGCCGTCGCCGCGCCCGTCTACGCGCGCAAGAGCCCGTCTTCCCCCTTCCCCCCCGACCTTCGCGCCGGCACCGCCGCCATCGCAGCGAGGCGCTCCAGCAGCGGTGCCAGGTGGCCGTAGGGAAGCAGGTGTCCGGCGCCGGGAAGAACTCGCAGTTCGGCGCCCATCCGGCCGGCCAGGTAGCGGCTCATCCCCACCGGCGTCACGCGGTCGCGGGAACCGACCCAGAACGTCGCCGGCGTCCGCAGGTCCGCCACGTCGAAGCCCCACGGTCCCAGGTAGCGGTGGGCGTCGTCCACGGCGCCGCGAGACCCCTGCCGGTACGCGTCGCGGTTCGCCGCGATCGCCGCCTGCTTGCGCTGTCCCCGCAGGGCGTGGCGGTCCGCGCGCGGCTGCGTCGCCTTGTTGAGTGCCAGCAGCGGCCGGGCGCCGTGGCGAAACAGTGGCGTGTAGAGGCGCCCGAGGGGGCCCGCGACGGCGGGCCGCGCACGCACGAGGCGCACCCCCACGCGGCTGGAGGCGCGCATCCCCTCCAGGGCGCCGGGCCGGTGCAGGGGCGCCACGCACGACAACAGCCCCACGGCGCGCACGTCCCCCGTGGCGGCGAGGGCGAGGGCGTGGGGGCCGCCGGCCGACCACCCCGTCACGAACGGACGCTCGACGCCGAGGCGCCGCAGCACCACCCACGCGTCGCGCGCCCACTCCAGGAGGCTCTGGCCGGGACATGGGTCGCTGCGGCCGTGCCCGGGCCGGTCGGGGGCGAGGACCGTCCACCCCGCCCGCTCCTCTGGGTGCAGGAGGTTCGCCTCGACGCCGGAGTGGTGGGAGCCGTGGCAGTGGACCACCACGCGCTCGCCGGCACCGAACCGGTGCA
>JANQNI010000134.1 GCA_028289805.1 Thermoplasmatota archaeon
CGCTTACGCGACCTGTTCTTTTTCGGCCTCGCGCACCGCTTCCAACGCCAACTCCAGCGCCTTCTGCGTCGCGTCGTGGCGGATGTCGTCGCGGTCGCCGTCGAAGTGGAACTTGTGCGCGTCCATCAGGTGGCCCGGCCCGAGCACGGCGACCCACACCGTCCCCACCGGCTTCTCCTTGGTGCCGCCGCCAGGGCCGGCGATGCCGCTGACGGCGATGTTCACGTCGGCGCCGAGGCGGTCCCTGAGTCCGTGCGCCATCGCCTCGACGATGGCGGCGCTGACGGCGCCCCGCCGGGCCAGCTTCCCCGCGTCGACGCCGAGGAGGTTCGTCTTGACGGCGTTGTCGTAGGCCAGCACCCCGCCCAGGAAGGCGGCGCTGGCGCCGGGGACGCTGGTGATGGCGGCGCCCAGGAGGCCGCCGGTGCAACTCTCGGCGACGGCGAGGCGCAGGTCGCGCGACCGCAGGTGGTCGAGGAGTTCGTGGACCATCTGCCGGGTCATGCCGCCACCTCGAAGCCACGCAACCGCCGGGGGGCGTCCCACGCCACCAGGAGGGCGACGACGGGGCCAGGGACGGCGCTGCGCCACGCCCGGTCGCCCTCGGCGATCTGGAAGCGGATGTTGGTTCCCTCGCGCTCGCCGCGGGCCTGGAGGCCGGTGCGGCGCACGGGCACGCCGGCGTCCTCGAAGAGGCTCAGGGTGCGCTCGTCGTTGCCGAAGACGCGGTCGACGGGGCCCGTGATGCGCAGGACGTGGTCGACCCAGTTGGGGGGGTCGTGGATGTCGGGCACGGCGACCACGTCGACGGTGTCGCCGAAGACCGCGTGCACCATCTCCTCCCGCTCCTCGTAGGTGAACGGGTTCTGGGTGTTCTGCTTGGCGTTGCTGCTGCCGACGCCGACGACCACGTGGACGCAGTCCTCGACGGCGGCGCGGATGACCGCCTCGTGTCCCTTGTGGAGGGGTTGGAATCGGCCGATGACGAGGCCCCGCACGGGTATCGATGCGTGCCACGTCCTTATCCGCTTTGCCCCGCGACGCCGCAGCGGCGGGGCGTCAGGACTCGTCCTTGGCGGGGACGTTCTCCATGGGCACGGGGGGCGTGGGGCCGCCCACGAGGCTCTCCTCCAGGACGCTGAGCTTCTCCAGCAGTTCGCGCTTCTCGGGGCCGTCGACGAGGGCGTGGGCCAGCACGTCGTGCAGGGTGTCGCAGGGAACGACCTCGATCTTGTCCGCGTACTCGTCCTCCACCAGCACGTCGATTTGGTTGGCCTTCGGGATGAGGACCTTCTTGATGCCGATCTTGGCCGCGCTCTCGATCTTGGCCGTGACGCCGCCGACGGGCAGCACGAGGCCGTGGACGCTGAGGCTGCCGGTCATGGCGACGTTCTGGCGTACGCGCGTCTTGGTGAGGGCCGAGAGGACCGCGGTGGCGATGCTGACGCTGGCGCTGTCGCCCTCGACGCCCTCGTGGGCCAGGACGAACTGGACGTGGACGTCGTGGTTGGCCACGTCCTCGCCCAGGAAGCGCTTGACGATGGCGCTGATGTTCTGCACGGACTCCTTGGCGATGTCGCCGAGCTTGCCGGTGGCGATGATGCGGCCCTCGCCGCGGCTGCTGGCGGGAGCAACCTGGGCGTCGATCTCCATCACGATGCCGCTGAACTCGCTCATGCTGGGGTCCGCCGAGAAGACGGCGAGGCCGTTGACGATGCCGATGAAGGCGCCGTCGGTGCGGATGAGGTTGTACTGCTGCTTGTGCTCGATGGCGCGGTCGTAGATCTGCTGCTCCAGGGAGCGCGCGACGCTCTTGGCGCGCAGGACGTGGTCTGCGGTGGCGACGGGGGCGTTCTCCTCGTGGGCCAGGTCGCCCGCCACGCGCACCAGGCCGCCCAGCTCGCGCAACCGCAGGGTCAGGGTGCCCTTGCGGCCGCCGCGGCGCTGCGCCTCGTGGATGATCTCGGCGACGCCGGACTTGTCGAAGGGCGGGATCTTGTCCTTCTCCTTGGCGACCTCCTGGGCGACGAAGCGCACGAGCTTGCGGCGGTTCTCGTCCGTGTCGTCCATGTGGTCCTTGACGTAGACCTCGTACCCGTAGCCGCGGATGCGGCTGCGCAGGGCGGGGTGCATGCCCTGGAGGGCGTCGAGGTTGCCGGCGGCGATGAGGATGAAGTCGCAGGGCACGGGCTCGGTCTTGACC
>JANQNI010000281.1 GCA_028289805.1 Thermoplasmatota archaeon
CGCCGGCTGGACGGGCGACGTGAAGAACATGGGCCTCGACGTCTCCAAGCTGCGCGGCCTCGGCTGGGAACCCAAGATGGGCTCCCGGGACGCCGTCCGGGCCACGGCGACGTGGCTGGCCCGGCTGGAACTGGCGTAGCCGGAGGCGGGGCCCACGCTGCGACGCCGCGTCGACAAGTTCCATAAATCCCCTCCAGACTGGAAGCGCATGCGTCGGGGCACCGCGCCGGTCCTCCTGCTGCTCCTGGCGGCCCTGACGGCCGTCGCCCAGACGCCGGAGGCGGAGTTCCTGCCGGAGCGGCAGGCGACGTGCTACGACTGCCACGCCGGCGACGCCGTGCCACTGCGCACCCTCTACGCCGTCGTCCCGCCCCCCGTCGAGACCGACGCGCCGGTCTTCTCCTACACCGTCGAGGTCCGCAACACCTGGCTCCACGACCAACGCTACCTCGGCCCCCGCCTCGACCTCACCGACGCCCCCAGCCTGCGCTTCGCCGACGACCGGGCGCCCATCGACGCCACCCAGGACGGGACCGTCGACACCACCCCCCGCGCCCCCGCGCCCCCCAGCGGCGCGCAGGTCCTCCCCGACCCATCCCCCACCCTCGCCCCCCACGCCGGCCACGTCGTCGTCACGGTCCCCGCCGGCGCCACCGCCGTCACGTTGCGCCTGGAGGAGACCAGCGACCTCGCCGACCCCGAAGTGACGTGGAACCTCTACACCGGCCGCAGCGCCCCCGAGGGGGAACCCGACCGCACCACCACGAGCACGCCGGGCGCCCCCGCCGAACTGCGCCTGGAGGGCCCCGACGACTTCCAGGGAATCGCCTACGGAAACTGGACCGTCGAGGCGCAGGTCCCCGCCGCGGCCGCCTCCGCCACCGACCCCGACGCGCAGCCCACGCCGGGCGACCTGCCGTTCCGCGTCCACCTGCACGCCGCCTTCGGCAGCGCCGAGGACCGCGTCAGCCAACTCGGACGCCAACTCCAGCTCGACCCCGGCCAGTCCACCCTGTTCACCTGGACCCTCGCGCGCGCCGGCGACGCCCCGCCCGGCCCCGACGAGACCGTCCGCCTCGACGTGGACGGCTCCGCCTTCTACGAGCACCAGACCGCCCAGGGCGCCGACGACGACTGGGCCCACGTCACCAAGGGCCTCGAACTCTCCGTCGGCCCCGGCGCCGCGCCCGGCGCCCTCCGCATCGGCCGCGGCGACGAGGCCCTCCTGGTCGTCGCCGTCCCCGCGGCGCCCGGCACCGCCCTCGTCCCCGTGCTGGAGATCGTCGGCTACGTGGGCGCCTTCCTGGTCGCCGCCAGCATGGTCAGCGGCGGCGTCTTCGGCAAGGCCAGCCGCCGCCACCTCAACCGACTCTTCGGCACCGCCCGCCGCCGCGTCGCCTTCCACAACGCCCTCAGCTACGGCCTCCTGCTCGTCGCCACCTTCCACTCCGTCGTCTTCTTCCTCGACAACCTCGGCGGCGGCCTGTTCCACTGGAGCCTGGGACTGATCTGGGGCGGCGCCGCGCTGCTGGCCCTGGTCGGCCTCGGCGTCACCGGCGTCCTCCAGGTGCCCCTCATCCGACGCTGGAACTACGCCACGTGGCGCTGGGTCCACCTGGGCCTCGCCCTGGCCGCCCTCCTCTTCACCGCCGTGCACCTCCTGCTCGACGGCGCCCACTTCACCGCCGTCCAGGACTGGCTGGGGTACCGCAACCCCCTCGACCCCCGCCTCGACTGAACCGCCGGAACCCCCGCCCCCGGAAGGTCCGGCCGCGCCACGGGCCGACGGAGACAACGGTTATCTCATACCAGGCGTCGTGGAGCACATGCACACCCGGATGGTGCTTACTGCCCTCCTGATGACCTCCGTCAGCCTCGCAGGCTGCACGAACGGCGGGGAGGGCGTCGCCGCGTTCGACTGCAAGACCGTCACGGCGGAACTGTTCGTCACGCAGAGCCCCAGCAGCAGCATCCCCGTCTACACCCTCAACGACGGCACCACCCAGATGGAGGTCGTCGCCATGGGCTTCGCCGAGACCAGCGACCCCGCCGACCTGGAGGTCCCCAACCCGCAGATCCGCCTCCAGGAGTGCGACACGCTCATCCTCACCGTCACCAACACCAACCCCCTGCCCCACACGTTCCACCTGCATGGCTGGCAGGGCGACTGGCTCCAGGACGGCGTCCCCTTCGTCTCCCAACTGCCCATCCTCACCGGCGAGTCGTACACGTACACGTTCGAGAACCTGGAGGCGGGCACCTACTGGTACCACTGCCACGTCGACGTCGCCCACCACATCGACCTCGGCATGTACGGCGCCTTCATCGTCGAGGAGCGCGAGCCCCGCTACGACTACGACTACGACCTGGAGGAGCACGTCCTGATGCTCGACGAGTGGGACAACTGCCACGTCCACGGCAGCCCCCAGGAACAGCAGACCACTCGGGAGAACAACGGCGGCGCCACCTTCGAACCCGACTGCCAGACCCGCAAGTTCCAGGACACCTACGGCACCAGCCAAGGCTACGACCCCACCCGGGACCAAGCGTGCGCGATGCTGTCACCGGACGATCCGGCCTACGACGTCCTCAACTGCGGCAGCAACCAGCCCCCCGGCGCCAGCACCAAGTCGTACTACCCCATGACCTTCCCCGTCTACGGCCCCACGTACAACACCTTCACCATCAACGGCAAGGCGTACCCCGACACCGCCCCCATCTTCTTCGAGGAGGGCAAGACGTACCGCTTCCGCCTCATCAACGCCGGCGAGGAGATGCACTCCATGCACATCCACGGCCACAAGATGCAGGTCATCAAGCGCGACCTCGACTACCTGCCCCAGCCCATCCTCGTCGACACCCTCGGCATCATGCCCGGCGAGCGCTACGACGTGCTCGTCG
Source organism: Thermoplasmatota archaeon (assembly GCA_028289805.1). Lineage (GTDB taxonomy): Archaea > Thermoplasmatota > E2 > JACPAO01 > JAHFTW01 > JANQNI01. The sequence continues at coordinate 2,902 of JANQNI010000281.1, forward strand.
AGGCCAACAACCCCGGCTTCTGGGTGTTCCACGACCACGTCGCCCTCAACGTCATGAACGACCACCAGAGCCCCGGCGGCATGCTGACCATCATTGGCTACACCGGCGACTTCGCGCAGCAGATCGGCTACGACCCCGCCGACGTGCAGCGCAGCGACGACCTGCAGAACGTCGCCACCGCCTACCTCCAGGCCAACCCCCAGGTCAGCGGCCTGCGCATGAGCAACCCCGCCCACGCGGCCGAGCACGTCATCGTGGGGCGCGACGGCATCACGCCCCTCTGGTAGGACACCGCAAGCGAATCCGTCCACAACGCCTTTCTCCCCCCTCTCCCAACCCCCGATTCGATGGCAGACCTCACCTGGGGCGACGTGGTTCTCATCGGCGCCGTCGCCACCGTCGGCTTCACGCTGCTGAGCTACTGGTGGAGCGGCGTCATGGCTCGCCGGGGCTGGAGTTGGCAGGTCAAGGCGAAGGCGCCCAAGCGCAAGGCGCAGGGCAAGTCCGGCAAGCCCGCCAAGAACTAAGCGCGGTCCACGGCGTCCAGCGCCCGCGCGAACACCGCGTCCGGCGTCCCCGCCGCGTCCACGACGCGGATTCGTTCCGGCTCCGCCGCAGCCAGGTCCAGGTACGCCGCCCGCACGCGCTCCAGGAAGTCGACCTTCTCGAACGGGTCCGTCGCCCCGCGCGCCTCGGCCCGCGCCAGGGCCGCCTCGGCGGGCAGGTCCAACAACACCACCCGGTCGGGCCGCAGGGCGACGTGGGCGTGCAGGTCCCGCAGCCACGCCGTCGGGTCGGGGACGTCGGGGCGACCGGCCAGGGTCACGCCCTGGTAGGCCAGCGTGGAGTGCAGGTAGCGGTCGCAGACCACCGTCTGGCCGTCGGCGAGGCGGGACTCCAGTGCGTGGGCGTGCTGGATGCGGTCGGCCACGAACAGCAGCGTCGTGGAGACGGGTTCGTGGCGGCCCTCGATGGCGGCGCGCACCGCGCGGCCGGCGGCGGTGTCCGTCGGCTCCATGGTCCAGTGGACGTCCTCCCCCCGCTCGGCCAGGTGCCCGGCGACGCGGCGGCTGACGGTGGACTTGCCGCTGCCGTCGATGCCCTCGAAGACGATGAACCGGCCGCGCACGGAGCGGCGACCGGGGGCGGCGGGAAAAGCGAGTCGCTGCGCTGCGTTACGCCTTCTTGGGGCGGTACCCCTTGTGCGTCGTGCAGTACTTGCTGCCCTCGCGCGGCAGCCGCTTGCACTGGGAGCCGGACGCCGTCGGGGCCGCGCACTGCTTCTTGGCGCCCATCACCTTCACGGCGGCGGGCCGGTTGCGGATGGCACCCTTGCCTCCGGGGGCGTCCTTGGCGCGGGCGCGGACCTTCTTCATCTCCCGCGCCTTCTTGAGGTTCTCCAGCACCTGCCGGGCCCGGCCCTTGGGTCGGTAGCCCTTGTGGCTGGCGCAGTACTTGCTGCCCTCGCGGGCGTGGCTCTTGCACTTCGTCCCGTCGTCCTTCAGGGCCGCGCACTGGACCATGCGCGTCCATCGCGCGCGGAGAAAAAAAGCACCCCGGTGTGGTGCGGCCGCCGCACGTCCGGGCGGACGCCGAGGCACGAGCCTAAACAACGGCCTCGGCGTGCGGCCCCCGATGCCGGGCAAGTGGTACGAGGAGTTCGAGCCGGGGCAGGTCATCGAGCACGCGCAGAACCTCCGGGTCACCCTGGAGGACAACGTCCGGTTCTGCGAACTGACGCACAACACCCAACCCCTGCACCTGGACCGGGACGCCGCCGTCGCCGCCGGCTTCCGCGACGTGCTGGTCAACGGCCTCTACACCTTCTCGGCGTCCGTGGGCCTGAGCGTCGGTGACCTGACCGAGGGGACCCTGGTGGCCAACCTCGGCTACGAGGACGTCCGGCACCCCGCGCCCGTCTTCCCCGGCGACGTGCTGCGCGTGCGCAGCCGGGTGCTGGAGAAGCGGGAGAGCAGCAGGGGCGGGCGGGGCATCGTCTCCATCGAGCACGAGGTCACCAACCAGGACGGCGCGGTGGTGTGCGCCTACCGGCGGGCGGCCATGGTGCGGATGCGGCCGGAGGGCGCCTGATGGTGGCTGTAGCGCGCTGGCGCTCCGTGCTCTTCACCCCCGGCACCCGCGGCGACCGCATCCAGAAGGCCCTCCAGGCCGGCGCCGCCGACGTGGTGGTGGCCGACCTGGAGGACGCCGTCGCCCCCGACCAGAAGGACGAGGCCCGCGACGAGGTGCGCGCCGCCCTCCAGGTGGTGCCGGCGTCCCCGGCCCAGCGCGCCGTGCGCATCAACCCCTGGCCCAGCGCCCTCGCCGAGGCCGACCTGGACGCGGTCCTGGCCGCCGAGCCCGACGTGCTCGTGCTGCCCAAGGCGGAGGACCCGACGTCGGTGCAGGCCCTCGACGCCCGCCTCGGAGACAGCCCCGCGCGCCTCCTGCTGATCCTGGAGACGGCGGAGGGCGTCCTCAACGCCCGCGAACTGGCCCGGTCCTCGGACCGCGTGGCGGCCCTCGCCTTCGGGGCGGAGGACCTGGCCGCCGACGCCGGCATGCGGCGCAGCCCCTCCAACGAGGAGGTCGCCGTGCCCCGCTCCCTCGTGGCCCTCGCCGCCGCCGCGGCCGGCGTGGCCGCCGTCGACATGATCACCGCCGACTTCCGGGACCAGCAGCGCACGACGCGGGAGGCGACGGAGGCGCGGGCGCTCGGCTACGCCGGCAAGATGTGCCTCCACCCCACCCAGGTGGAGTCGGTCCACGCCGCCTTCGCCCCGACGCCGGACGAGGTCGACTGGGCCCGCCGCGTGGTCGCCGCCGCGGACGCGGAGGGGGCCGGGGCCGGCGGCGTCGTCGTGGTGGACGGCAAGATGGTCGACGTGCCGCTGGTACGCCAGGCGCGCGCCATCCTCGCAGACGCAGACTGAATCGTTCGGACGGATGATGCACGCCTCGTCCTGAACCGGATTCCTCCTGTACGTGTCTGTCAACGACCAACAACGGCTAAATCCCCCGCAACGTCGGACGGGGCCGTGAACCTGGGACCGAACGCCACCATGCCCATCCTCGTGCTGATGATGACGGGCACCGCCGCCGTCCCCCTCGGCGCCGCCGGCATCGACGCCCTGGAGGCCGACGCCCACGCCCTGGCCGACACGGCCCAGCAGAGCGTCGAGCGCGCCCTGCACGACCTCAGCCGCCTCCCGCTGGCACCCGAGCAGGCCCACGGCTTCACCGAGGACGGCCACGTCGTGCGCGTCGCCCTGCTGGTGCGCGCCACCGGCGACGTGGACCTGGACGGCCTGGTGGTGACCCAGGACGCGGACCTCGTCTCCTGGAGCGTCGCCGGCGTCCTGCGCGACCGCGACGGCAGCCTCGAGCAGGGCCTCGCCACCGACGGCGACCTGCTGCGCATCGACCTCGACCTCTCCGCGCCCCTGGCCGGCGGCGAGGCCACGCACCTCGCCCTGCACGGCGACGCCCCCGCCGAGCAATGGGGCCTGCGGGCGCCGCACAACCTCCAGCCCGAGCGCGTCGAACTGAACCTCGCTTGACCGACGGGTCCTTGCTCCTCCGTTCGCGGCGTCCCGCCCTCCGACCGCGCCGACGACGAACCGACCGGAGCGCGGGGGGCTGCTTGCTCACCCCCTCGGTCTCGTATGTTTGCACAGAATGGCGCTAAATAGCCGGCCCCATTAACGCCTGGTGACTGCCGCTGCACAGCGGCGAGAAACCAGGAGGAGCAAGAATGGCCAAGGGACTCGACGTCGGAACCATGAACATCATCGCGGCCGAACGCAACGGTGACAAGACCACGTTGACGCAACAGCGCAACTCGTACGTGGAGATCGAATACAGTGAGGTCGCCGAGAAGATGCTCTCGCGCAGCGACGTCCTGTACATTCGCAAGGACAACCAGGTCTACATCGTCGGCGAGGACGCACTGAACTTCGCCAACGTCTTCAACAAGACCACCCGCCGGCCCATGCAGAAGGGCATCCTGAACCGGGACGAGAAGTCGGCCATCCCGATGATCCGACTCATCATCGAACGCCTGGTCGGAGAACCCAACCACGACGGCGAGCTGCTCTACTACACCAGCCCCGCCCGGCCCGCCGACGACCCCCGCCAGGACGTGCTGTACCACCAGAAGACCATCGAGAGCATCCTGCGCAAGCTTGGCTACACGCCCCGCGTCATCAACGAGGGCATGAGCGTCGTCTACTCCGAACTGCCCGACAACCAGTTCACCGGCATGGGCGTCAGTTTCGGCGCCGGCATGACCAACATCTGCCTCGCCCACTACGGCCTCCCCGTCATGACGACCGCCGTGGCGCGCGGCGGCGACTGGGTGGACCAGAACGTCAGCGAGGCCACCGGGCACACCCGCGACAAGGTCACGGCGTTCAAGGAGCGCGACTTCAAGCTGACCGAGGAGCCGGAGAGCGAACTCGACAGCGCGCTGACGATCTACTACGAGAACCTGCTCGACTACATCGTCCAGAGCATCCGCCGCGAGGTGGAGGCGGCGCGCGTCGAGGAGGGCATGACCATCCCGGTCGCCATCACCGGCGGCACCGCCAGCCCGAAGGGCTTTGCCAAGCTGTTCGAGCGCAAGCTGCGCGCCGCCAACCTCCCCTTCGAGGTCAGCTCCGTCAAGGCCGCCAAGAGCCCCCTCTACTCCGTCGCCCTCGGCACCCTCGTCGCCGCGCGCGCCGAGGAGGAAGAGCACCTCGAGGAAGCCCCGACGCCCACGCCGGCTTCCTGAGGCCGGGCATGGACGCGAACCGGTACACCACCCTCTTCGGCCAGGAGCAGAGCCGCGCCCAGGTGTACACCGGCCTGTACCTCCTGCTGGGAGGCGTCGTCGTGGGCCTCGGCGCCATCGGCCTCTTCCTGTTCGCGGGGACCCACGACGGCAGCCGCCTCTACCTGTGGCGCGAGGCCGCCCTCGCCCTCGGCGCCATCGCCCTCACCACCTTCTTCCTCGGCATCGCCGTCGCCCTGCCGTCCAACCGCTTCATGTTGCGCGCCTCGTACGCCGGCGTGCTGCTGTGCGGCATCGCCATCATCCTGTTCATGGTCCACTACCCCCTGAACTTCAACGTCCAGGACTCCCTGGACCCGAACCAGGAGGACTACACGGCCCTGGACACGATCCTGTTCGCCCTCGGCCTGGCCATCATCGTCGCCGGGGCGTTCGTCAGCGTCGTCGGCTACTACGTCCAGCGCCTCGGGCGCTGGGTGGAGCGCGAGGTCTACGAGGACGAGCACGGCAACAAGACCTACGAGGTGCCCGACTGGGTCGTGGAGAAGGACCTGGACGACGCCATGCGCCGCCACGGCGTCCACTGGGGCATGGGCGAGGAGACGGCGCTCAAAATCAACGTCCGCGACGGCCTCGACGGCGCCATCATCAGCAAGCGGGGGCGGGTCAACCGCATCGAGCTGGACCCCGCGGAGCACGACGCCGCCGTCCACGCCCTCCAGGGCATGCGCCCCGAGAACCGCAACCGCCGCACCGTCGACGCCGGCGAGGTGGACGACCCCGTCGCCGCCCTGCGCGCCTTTCGCAAGCAGGTGCAGGAGAACCCCAAGGACTTCCGCGTCAAGCAGGGCATCCTGCGCAGGCCCCGCCAGGGCGGCCCACGCCTCGGCCGGGAGGAGCCGTGAGCGAGGACTTCGAGGTACGCCAGCCCACCCGCCAACGTGCACCCACCAACGGTGAGACGCACGAGACGACCGTCGAGGTGGAGCAGGACCACGGCCAGGCCAGCGACGCCGACGCGAGCGTCGCCGTGGACGAGGACTACCACGTCCACCACGACCAGGCCCCCGCCCGCGTCGGGGTGCCCCTCCTCGACGACGCGTTCGAGGTCGCCACAAACCCACGCCGCGTCCCCGACTGGGACCCCGAACTGGGGGAAGCCGAGGTCTCCCGGCACGAACGCCCGGTCGCCGACGCCCATGACCTCGCCCCCGGCGAGGCCGAGGTGGAACGCCCCGCACCGAAGAAGGCCGACGCCTCCGACCTCGCTCCCGCCCAGCCCCACGTGCGCAAGACCCGGCGCCGCACGCTCAAGGCGGACGACCTCGCGCCGGGGGACGCCGAGGTGCGCCCAAGCGTGCGCCGCAAGGCGGACGCCTCGGACCTCGCGCCCGCCCGCCCCCACGTGCGCAAGACCCGGCGCCGCACGCCCAATGCGGACGACCTCGCGCCGGGCAAGGCGGAGGTGCGACGCTCCGCCCGCAAGGAACCGGGCGCCTCCGACCTTGCTCCTGGGGACGCCGAGGTGCAGCGGCACGTCAGCCAGGGGCCGGACGTCTCCGACCTTGCTCCTAAGTC
>JANQNI010000178.1 GCA_028289805.1 Thermoplasmatota archaeon
CTCGAAGCCGCATACGACGACGCCCAGGGCGTCACTGCCGCCTTCAACCTCAACATCCTCGCCCACCTCCACCGCGAACTCGACGGCGACGCCGACGTCACCGCCTTCCGCCACGAGGCCGTCTGGAACGCCGAGCGCAGCCGCATCGAGATGCACCTCGTCAGCCGCAAGGACCAGACCCTCCGTTTCCCCAAGGCCGACCTGGAGGTCCCCGTGCGCGAGGGCGAGACCATCCACACCGAGAACTCCTACAAGTTCACCCTCGACGGCGCCCGCCGCCTCGCCGAGGACGCCGGCTTCGTGCTGGAGCGCACCTGGACCGACGAGCGGGACTGGTTCGGCCTCCACCTCCTGCGCCGAGCGTAGACCATGTGCCGCCACGCCGCCTACCTCGGACCCCCCATCCACGCCACCGGGCTCCTGCGCGACCTGGAGCACAGCCTCCACCACCAGAGCTACCGCGCCCGCGAACTCCTGACCGGCAGCGTCTGCGCCGACGGCTACGGCGTCGGCTGGTACGACGACGGCGCCCGCGACGGCGCCGCCCGCTACACGTACCCCGGCCCCGTCTGGAGCGACCCCAACCTCGACCAGGCCCTCCCCTACGTCCAGAGCGGCCTCCTCGTCGCCGCCGTGCGCAACGCCACCGTCGCCGGCAGCAACACCCACGCCAACTGCGCCCCCTTCGCCGACGGCAACCACCTGCTGAGCCTCAACGGCTTCCTCGACGACTTCCCCGCCGCCTGGCGCGCGCCCATGCGGGACTGGCTGCCCGACGAGCGCCGCGAGCGCGTGCATGGTGACACGGACGGCGAACACCTCTTCCAGGCCCTCCTGGCCCGCCTGGACGAACTGGGCGGCGACCCCGCCGACCTCGCCACCGCCACCCAGGGCCTCGTGCGCGACGTGCTGCGCCACGCCGAATCCGAGGGCGTCGACGCGCACCTCAACCTCCTCGTCAGCGACGGGAAGCAGGTCGTGGCGACGCGCGCCGGCAGCAAGCCCACCCAGAACAGCCTCTACCTGCTGCAAGACGGCGACGAGTTCCCCGGCGCCACCGTGCTGGCCAGCGAACCCCTCTACGACGACCCGCTGTGGGTGCCGGTGGAACCCGACACGGTGCTGACGGTGCAGGAGGGGGCGCCGCCGGTGCGGTTGCGGGCGTAGGCGCGCGGTCCGACCACGCAGGACGGTTCCACGGTGGCGGCGTCAGGCTTTCAAGGGCGCCGTCGGCTCGTGGCCCCATGCGCCTGTTGTTGACGCTCTTCGCCTTGGTCTCGCTCGCCACCCTCGTACCCGGCGCCACCGCCGATCCCCTCGTCGGCTTCTGCGAGGAGGTCAACGCGCCCTTCGAAGTGTCGTGCACGTACGAAACGAGCTACCCGTGCTCCCGGCCCCTGCACAACTTCCCGGACCACGAGTGCTTCTGCCCCCTGCCAGCCTCCATCCCGCTGGTCTGCGACATCATCTAGGATTGTGTACAGGACGAACAGCCTACCCGTGCCTGCGCTGCAACTCCTCCAACACCGCGGCCAGGTCCGACCCCGCCCCCCGCAACGCCACCACCAGGTGGTACAGCAGGTCGGCGGCCTCGTGCTCCAGGGTGTCCACCAGGTGGTTTCACAACCCACGCATGTGGGGGCAAGCAACTTGCTGTGCATGGATGTTCTTCGCGGCAGCGCGCCCGTCCTGGGTCAATTCGTATCGAACGTGATACGAGCCATCCGAGTCCAGGAGACCCGCTTGCACGAGGTACGCAAGTTGGCCCTGGACGCGGCGTGCGGTAGCGCCAGTGGCACGTGACAAGGCGGCGGGACCACGGGCCCCAGCATGGGCAATGGCAAGCAGGATGTCCCGGGCCAGGGGCGCCATGACGGCCGAGTTGCGTTGTAGATCCGAGGCAAATTCACGTGGCACCACGTGAACGGTGCGACCCCTACGAAACAAATCGACTTGACCTTCGTTCTGCAGGACGCGGAGGTGATAGCTGATGGTGCCCCACGCCAAGCCCGCATCTCTGCTGAGAATGGACTTGGACGCGCCAGGAGCCCTGTGAATGATGCGCAGAATGCGTTCTCGTGTTGCATCTCCCTTTTCACCCATGTGTACCATCCAATATGTCCCGCACCCACAGGGCACCATTAATGGTTTTCGCTGCATCGGTTCGATTTCAATTTCTCTCGCGGAGCGCTCGATTCTTGACCATAATTTTCTTTTATTTCCTTTTTAAGATTTTCCTTTTTGGCTAAATCATTGTTATTTGCTGATTGGTTGTTATTGGTGGGTGGCATTGGATTTCTCGATGCTGCCGCATCATGCGCATTCAAGGCATTGCCCAGTGCATCACCAACGCCACGGAAGCAACCGCAGCCAGATGGCACGACCCCCTCTGCAAATCGACTCCACCGCGTACTTGGGGGCCGTACGTGTCAATGTGGGGGAAGGGGGCATTCAGCGTGGTTGCACGCACCAGAGGTCCAACTCGACGGAAGGGATTGCACACAAGCCTGCCCCCGCCGGACGGAGCACTCGATTGTGCCGCGCCCAAACAGGCTATGCCCGTTCGCTCCAGGTGTGGTACTCCATCTGGAACAGGAGCCCCATCCAGGAGTCTGCCGTCCCCGACTGGCCATAGCGGCCCGGCGGGGCATGGTTGATTTCAACCATGGTTTGACCGCCATCAAACTCATGCATGCAAAGGACACGCCCACGGGCGGTCGAGGTGCCGCTGGCAGGGCCGCAACGGAACTCCCCCGAGGGCGAAGACAAGGTGGCAACCCCCGCCAACGGTTCCGTGGCGAGGAACATCGTGGATCCGTTTGGTAGCTGCCCTTCCCACTCGGCAAGGGGCGTTGCCCCAATGCGCGCCGCATTCTCCACGTGCACGCTGGTCCAGGTGCTATCCATCGACATGTCCGAGAGCAGGTGTGCCGTGGTGCTCCAACCGGTTTCCAGCGCTTCCATGCCGCTGGGACAAGAGACCTCGAACTCCATTGTGCCGGCGGGATTCGGCGTCTGGTCCGGAGGAAAGCTGACGGCGACGTAATAGGTGATCTCCTCGCGGGGCTGCAGGGTGATGGTTGAGGTTGAGGTGCCCGAGACATGCTTGGGAAACTCACTACCTGTGCTTTGCACGCCCGTACCAGCGACCTCTGCGTTGGCCGTCCCTTCCCGAATGACATCATGCGCATAATACGTGATCCCATCCCCAAAGGCGATGTCTGCACCGATGGTCCAAGGCTTCGCGATGGTGCCTTCGACGCGGTAGGATGACTCACACCGCTGCTCGTCGGAGGATGCGAAGCGGACGTAGCGGACGAACGAGTTCTCGACCTCCGTTGCACGCATGGTCAGAACCGTACCATTCCACTGGCCCGCCTCCAAGGGCACAGCGGGGAGCGGCGGAAGCGGCGGTTCTTCGACGACGTTCGTGGAATCGTCCGGGCCAGGATTCGTGCAGCCGGAAAGCACGAGTGCGAGAAGCAAGGTTGTGGCTGTGTAGGATACGGAAGCTCGCATGAGGGACCGCCATGGCCCCCGGGGACCGCCCCACCGGATGCGTGGAGCCAGGCCCTTCGGGTGCACGTTGATTGAGGGTATTGCCAGACCACCCGTGGTCTTGAATCTTGTGTGGCATCGAAAGAGGAAGGAGGTGGAAGGAGGGAGTGCAAACCAAGCAAACCGAGTGCTTGGTGATTCAGGTGGCTTCCGCTGCGACTACGCGGAGTCTTCGCTGACCCAGTAGTAGCAGGTGGCCGTGGCACGGGAGCCATAGTCCCACCAGGCGGCCCAAACCTCAGCCTCGCAGTTCATGGGAGGGCCGCTGTTGCCCCACTCCTCATCGTAGCAACTCTCGCGACCTCCGTTGCGGCTTTCGGAGTCGCAGGAAGCGGACAGCGTGCCACAGGTCGTGGTGACTTCTGCCTCGGCGGCGCCAACCGTCTCGGTCTCTGCGCCGACGCCCCAGCAGGTGCGGCCAGACTCGACAACATCGCCGAGGATGTGGGTGGAGGCGCAGGTGACGGAGAAAGCGACGGCCTGGCCAGGGACGAAGACCCCCGTGCTCTCGGGGACGTCGCACACGAGGTCGTCTGCAATGGTGAGGCTCCAGGTACCCGTCGCGGCGTCTGCACTCAGCGTGACGATGCCCATCTCCCCAACGGCGCTGTCGTGCACAGTTCCAGCAGACCCAAGGGGTAGGAAGGTCATGAGAGCCAGAGCGATCAGGATTTGCGGTTTTTGGGAACTCATTGTATCACTGGCAACGTTGCCAAGCCGAAGGAAAAGGACACAGACCTTAAGCTGATGCGCCAATTTGGTTGCAATCTCCCCAAACCAGCCAGAGTTGCCATGACTGCGCGGGAGGCGATGGGTTCGTGGGTCGTGTTCGTGGGGTCGTGGCCGGTGCAGTGCAACAACGGTGGCCAGATCTGTCGGTGCCGCCCAGCCCTGTCTGCGGTCTCGTGCTTCAAGGTGCCCGTCCCCAGGGGGCTCCGCCCCCAGGGATTGCCCCCGAGGGCGGCACGCACTGCGCGCGGCCCCTCGACGCCTACCCGTGCCTGCGCTGCAACTCCTCCAACACCGCGGCCAGGTCCGACCCCGCCCCCCGCAACGCCACCACAAGATGATAGAGCAGGTCGGCAGCCTCGTGCTCCAGAGTGTCCTCGTTGTCCTCCCCGCGCAGCACGGCGGCGACCTCGGCGGCCTCCTCCACCACCTTGGCGGCGGCGAGGCCGGGGTCAGCCAGGAGGGTGTCCGTGTACCCACCCGCTGGCTTGGCAAGACGCCGGGCGGCGAGCCGGTCCAGGTCGCCCAGGAAGCCGGCGACGGGCAGGGCCTTGTCGCTGTTCCAGCAGGATCCGGTGTCCTCGTGGCAGGCGGGGCCGCGTTGGCGCACGACGGCGAGCACGGCGTCGCGGTCGCAGTCGGCGTAGAGGCCGACGACGTGCTGGACGTGGCCACTGGTGAGGCCCTTGGTCCACAGTTCGCCGCGGCTGCGGCTCCAGTACGTCATGCGCCCCGTCTCCAGGCTCTGCTGGAGGGCGGCGCGGTCGGCCCACGCCTGCATCAGCACGGCCCCGGTGGCCTCGTCCTGGGCGACGACGGGCACGAGGCCGTTGGCGTCGTAGCGCAGGTCGCCCAGGGTGTCCTGGATGAGGGGGAACTTCACGAGGCCGCCTCCACGTCCAGCCGCACGGCGACCCCCGCGTCCCGCAGCATCGCCTTGACCTCGGCGACGGTGGCGTCCTGGTCGTGGAAGATGCTGGCTGCGAGGGCCGCGTCGGCGCCGCCGGAGCGCAGGGCCTCGACCATGTGTTGGGCCATGCCGCAGCCGCCGCTGGCGACGACGGGGACGGGCACCGCTTCCGAGACGGCGCGGGTCAGTTCGAGGTCGTAGCCGTCGCGGGTGCCGTCGGCGTCCATGGAGGTGAGCAGGATCTCCCCGGCGCCGCGTTCGGCGGCTTCCCTGCACCACGCGAGTGCGTCGACGCCGGCGTCGCGGCGGTCGCCGTGGGTGTAGACGTTCCAGGTGCCGTCGCCGTTGGCCTTGGCGTCGACGGCGACGACGATGCACTGCGCCCCGAAGCGCTCGGAGCAGGCGGTGATGAGGGTGGGGTCGGCGAGGGCGGCGGTGTTCATGGCGACCTTGTCCGCCCCCGCGTTGAGGGCGGCGCGCACGTCGTCGGGACTGCGGATGCCGCCGCCGACGGTGAGGGGCACGAAGAGGTTCTCGGCGGTGCGGCGCACCACGTCGAGGGTGGTCTCGCGGCCTTCGTGGCTGGCGCCGATGTCCAGGAAGACGACCTCGTCGGCGCCCTCGGCCTCGTAGC